>CAZLOF010000499.1:0-4013 GCA_964560745.1 uncultured Thermoflexus sp. | reverse complement strand
GATGAAGGTATCGAACACACTGCCGGTTGGGTTCGGGTCGCCATACCCTTGCTCAACCACCGCCCGACGACCGTCGCCGGATGCACAAAACACACTCGCGGCGACTCAACCCTGAATCGCCACGAGTGCGACACGATTTATATTAGTGCTTATGTTTTCACACGGCAAAGACCGATAGTCTCATTGCGGTGTCACTTCATACTATAGAGCAATCGCTGGGGACATATCGTGTCGTCATTTAGAGTGAAGTGACTCCATTTTTTAGGGAAGCACATCATTGCCTGCAACCATGCCCATCGCGTTACGTAGCTGTGCCACAAAGCTTTGCGGCAAACTCAGATCGCCTTGATAATTTATTTATCCCATGGAAACTTTACAAACCATGAGAACGGTATTTGAGTTCCAATTGTCAGCGCGTAAGTATCTGGATCGTCAGATGTTCTTGATTTAATTAATTCGACCTTAAATTGCTCTTTTTCGAAAAATACGCGATAAGGAGGCTCCAGCCAATCATCTCGCGTCATTACCCACCCATTTCGCTTCATTTCTTTTATATAATGAGCGTAGATAGCATAATAACTTAAAGTTGACTTATATAGCCTGATATACTTGATTCCCCTGCCCTTACTCAGCACACCTTTTTCATGACCAGGTAATATATACGTGTTATTGGGCGGTTGTATCTTATCAAGTTCAATCGCGGTTTGGTATTCAAGACCCCGAGATTTTTCAAAAAATTCGGGGTTTGGAAAAAAAACACATAATGAGCAAGGAAACACAACTAATGCAAGCAATATTAATCGCGCTAGTAGGGTTTGATGCTTTTTAATTATTTGTTTCATTATTATGTTTATGAGCTTGAGTGATTTACAATTCCTCAAGCTCTATTTTATTTAAGGGTTAATGAGCGCAGTTACCCCATCACTGATTGTATTTTCTATGGCTATTAATCTTCGAGTGACATCATTTAAGTTAAAATTAACAGTGCCTGGACCAATAATAATATCTCCTAATCCAAGTCCTTGTCCGCGATTCGGTTCCCAACGAGCAAGGGCTATAGAAGATCCAATAACATTTACCCCTGCAAAATAACCACTTTCATTGGAAGTAGATCCAGTTGATTGTAAATATTTAAATCCTGAGCTTAAACTGTCCAACCCCATGGCTGTTTCTAAGCCAGATCGGTTAAGATTTGGATAGGTTACAACATTGGTGTTTGATCCTAAACCCCAGCCAATCCCGCTTGCCGAACTTATCCCTTCGACAAAACCATCCGGATTTTTTCTTGCTTCAGCGTCATTAATGTTACCACTAACAACACTAACGATGGACCCGATACCGCGTCCATAACCAATAGAAAGTGTATGATTTTCTTGCGTTGTAGTTGTAAGGCTGACCGAAAAAATTCCAACTGAAACTGAAGTGGTTGTGTAATCACAATTTGAAGATACACAATATAAATTGGGATTGCTTGGGAGCACCGGTGGTGTATTTTCATTCACCGCCCGAAGCGCATCCATCGGCGCTTCAGCCTGCAACGATTCTTGGCTAATCGGCGGTAGGTTATTGTTCACCTCCACAAAATTAGGCGTGATCGGGTTCTCGTTCACCGCGCCCGACCCAACTTCATTTTGAATGTTGTCTGTGACCATCGGCAAGAACACCTGCGACTCAGTTGGTGAATTATTCGTGACGACAGGGAAATAAACATCCGTCGGGTTGCCACTCGCTGGCGGCTCACCCCCGCCAAATTCGGCACTTGCCACCTCACTCGCCGCCGATGCCGACTGCACCGGCAATATCGCATCTACCACCGCACTGACGACATTCGCGGCGGCATCGATGAAGGTATCAAACACACTGCCGGTTGGATTCGGGTCGCCATACCCCTGCTCAACCACCGCCCCCGCCGTGTCTTGCTGCTGACTTGAATCGCTAGCCGGATCGCTATACGACGGGGTATATGGCTCATACGGGTAAGTCTCTGGGGCTGGCTCGGTGTAGGGGGGTGGCTCGTAGTTGTCAACGCCACTGCCACTGCTGGTGCTGCCCCCGCCCGACGACCCGCCACCGGATGATCCGCCCCCCGACGACCCGCCGCCTGAAGATCCACCCCCCGATGACCCACCCCCCGGATCACCCCCACCGCCCGACGATCCGCCGCCGGAATCACCCCCGGGTGGGATCCATGTGACGTTCCCATCTGGGCCTACATTCGGTGTGCAATTAAGACAATCCCCAGGTGGGGGGCCGGGGTCATCGGTGGTGCGCTGCTTTGCCGTCACCGCCGCATTGCCCGCCACCCGCACCGCGCCCAATGGCGTGTAACGCTGGTTGGCCGTCACTTTGCCCGCCGCGTCCGTCATCAGCGCGGCAAAGCCTTGTGGTGCACCAGGCAGCCACTTCACTCCCTCGGTGGCGCGCAGCGCCACCCGCCGCCCCGCCAAATAGTAGTATGACTTGGCATCGGCTATCGGCACAGGGTTGCCCAGCACCTGCACCTCACGCAGCACCAAATACCCCATCGCCATGTCGCTGGCCCACACCCGCACATAGCGGGCGGTGGTGGTGATGGGTATTGCGACATTTTTGGCGGTCGATGATGGCAGACGCGCCACCGCCACGTCTTTACGGGTCAGGGCCTCGCTTAGGCTGAGGCTGGCGCTGAAATGCGACAGATTACTGGCCTGCGCTTGAAGGGGTTATAGCGAAATCGGCGAGGTCATGTCAAAAACATCGCGCCTGCCTAGGGGGTTATGAAAACACCACAAACATCACCGCAACCAAGAAAAAGAGTTGGACGGCGATGCTGCCACCCCACGCCAAATAGGCCCCCAATTTCTCGCCGCGCCGATAAACAAAAGTGCCGATGAGCCAATTGAGCAGGGTCAGCAATAGCGCAAAGCCAATCAAATTAAACAACTGGTCTGGCGTGCCAAATCGGTCTGGCGTGCCAGTGGCATCAAAATGATAAGGCAATTGGATGGGCAGCGTGGGATAGCGAAAGAGCACCACCCCAGCTAAGGCCAGCACAATGAGCAATGGCCCGCCCAAAAGAATTTGGATGCTGCGGTTGACCCAAAACTCACTCTCCATAAAAGTGGGCATCAAACGCGCTGGCTCGAGCAATTGGGTTGGCCCCATATAAAACCGTTGCTGAAACGCTTCGATAAAGGCTTCGCCATCGTAAGGTGAGAGGGCATAGCCGCCATAGTGGGTGACGACGATCAGTTGTTCTTCGATTGGGGCGGTGCTGTAAAAACCAATCGGGCCGATTTCAGGGTGTAGCCCCTCGCCATACCACCAGCCTAAAATAGGAATTGGCCGAAATTTGATTTGCGCGGCGATGTCTTTGGCATCAATTACTTTTTGCACATCAGCCATTGGCACAACTTCGCGGATGGCGCCCCAGCGAATGACCAGTGAATTGCGGTCGAGGGCGTAGCTCGAATTGGCAATGGCGTAGAGGTGATACCCTAACCAACCTGTTACCCCCACAAACGCCAACCCCAGCACGATCATGACAAAGGTCAAGCCGTTTTTGGGCAATAATATTGCCCCGACAAACATCAACACGGCCAACGTCAATGCCAACGCCAGTGCCGAAATGCCGCTGGTAAATGCTTGACGGGAATCTGTGTCGAAGATTGTCACTTTAAGTTAGAAGTGCAAAGTGTAAAGTGCAAAGTGTAAAGTGCAAAGTGCAAAGTAAAGATGTAGTCTCACCTTTGAACTTTACACTTTACACTTTGCACTTTTTTACAATAAGACGCGCCGATAATTTTCGATGTAATGCACACTGCCGTCGGCCAACATACGTAATGCACCCGACTTAATACGTTTGGCAACACCCTCCATATCTTTTACTTGGGTGATGTGGCAACGAATCGCCGCGATTTTTTTATCGATGAAGTCAGTCACATCCACTAATGTATTGGGGTCTGCTGCCCCAGCAAAATACACTTCCTTGGGGTAATGCAACTGACCCAAGTTGGATGACACGCCGCCATACA
>CAZLOF010000498.1:0-4020 GCA_964560745.1 uncultured Thermoflexus sp. | reverse complement strand
GAGCACATGCACTCTTCCGCCAATGAGGAAAGCATTTCTATAAAGGGCAAGTTGTTCGATTTGCTCCACGTCAAACTGCGAAGGAGTTCCTCGTTAGATCATGCGATCGCTTACTGTGCTGATAATAGGCTTGTGTGTGAAGAAAAGATTACTGGCAGAGTTCCTGGGCTCTACGGAAAACTATCTGATGAGAACGGAGAGTTTATTTACGTTTGCTATGTCAGCTCCGAGGTCTTAAACGAATCTGCTCGACCTGAAAGGACGGGATTCGATTTGGCGAGAGATGTGGAGGGTTTGTTTTCCGATACTGAGATTACCTTGGAGGATATTAGAAGTGGCGTGTCGGACAAAGCTGCTGAGCACTTGGCCGAACACTTGGGGAAGGTTCGGCAACTAGCGCGCGATCGGATCCAACGATTTGTTTCGACCCGCGCGCCACGTTATCGTCCAATTGTCGCCCGACTTTCCGAAGAAGCACTGAATATCGACCCCGAGATTTCAGACAAAGAGCTCGATGTTACGCTCCACCGACATCTAGCTGATCTAGAAGGGCGGCTTCTCTCTGAGGGCCATGACCTTATGGCGCCACGGGCATCGGAGTCCTCAGATGACTATCGCCGACGATTGGATGCGTATCTAAGAACCGCCGAAGACATCAAGAAGTCGGATCTTGCCAATTACGTATCGCATCGAAAAGTTATACTCGATTTGCTCGAGGCTGCCCTGTGTAGACAGTCAAATGGTAAGTATGCACGAGAGGATGTTATTCACAGTCTCATCATGCCAATGCGAAGGGATTCTACGGAAGAATTGTTCGATAGCTGCAATCTGTGGGTCGTGGATGAACGCCTCGCATTCCACGACTATCTAGCGTCCGACAAGCCATTGGCTGCAATCCCCATCACTGGAGCTAGTGATAACAAAGAGCCAGATATTGTGGCACTTAATGTCTTGGACAATCCTGTATTGGTCTCGAACGGTACCACGTTGCCTCTTGCTTCGATTGTTGTCGTAGAGATCAAACGCCCGATGCGAAACGACGCTGGGCCAGGTGAAATAGATGATCCTATTGAGCAGGCGCTTGGATATCTTGAGCGGATCAGAAAGGGGAAAGTAGAAACTGCCAATGGACGGCCCATTCCAAAATCAGAGGAGATTCCTGGTTTCTGCTATGTAATATGTGACATCACGCCATCGATTGAAAAGCGCTGCCACATCCACGATCTTACGCGCACGAGCGACGGTATGGGATATTTTTCATATAAATCGAGCTTCAAAGCCTATGTGGAGGTAATTTCCTTCGATCGGCTTGTGAATTCCGCTAAGGAGAGAAATAGGGCATTCTTCGATAAGCTAGGATTGCCTACCACCTAATGCATTGAGTTCTAATGGCCATCACCGACATCAACAGCGAAGACCGCCTAGTCCAACAAACCTTCGCCGAGCATCTGCGTGATCGACTCGGCTGGGAAAGTGTCTATGCCTACAACGCGGAGAGTTTCGGGCCACAGGGAACTCTGGGACGTACATCAGAGCGCGACGTGGTGCTGGTGCGGGATCTGCGGGTGGCGCTCGAACGACTGAATCCCGACATTCCTCTTTCGGCTAGAGAGCAGGCCATTGAGAAGCTCACCCGTGTCGATTTCTCCCGCTCCCTCATCCAGCACAACCGTGAATTCTATGGATTCATCCGCAGCGGAGTGCCGGTGGAATGGCGCGATACGTCTGGCGAGACCAGGCATGCGCATGCGCAGGTAATCGATTTTCGCAATGTCGGCCACAACCGCTTCCTGGCCGTTCGGGAGCTCAAGGTTCAGGGTCTGTGCGTGCCCCATTACAATCGGCGTGCCGACCTCCTCTGCTTCGTGAACGGCCTGCCGCTGGTCTTTATCGAGCTGAAAGCGGTGTATCGGAATATTCGCGCCGGTTTCGACGACAATCTCACCGACTACCTCAGTGAGCACAGCATTGCTCATGCCTTCCATCACAACGCTTTTCTGGTGGTGAGTAACGGCGATGCCGCCCGCTATGGCTCGATCACGAGTAAGTGGGAGCATTTCGTGAAGTGGAAGCGCAACGCCGAGAAGGAGAAGGCCCGCCTGGATGCCGAGGCGCTCCTCAACGGAATGCTGGCCAAGGAGCGGCTGCTCGACCTGGTAGAGAACTTCATCCTGTTCGACGACAGCCGGGCAGGCGGGACACGTAAGGTTGTGGCGAGGAACCATCAGGTGCTCGGCGTGAACAACGCGGTCGCCTCGGTCATTCATCAGGAGGAGCTCAAACGACAGTTTCCACTGGAGCAACGACTCGTTGAATACCGGATGCCGATAGAACGCCGTTCCATCGCGGCTGAATCTGTTCCTGCAGATTCGGCTTATCCCATCGCGGTCACGACTCAGCCGCAAGAAGTGAACGAACTTCCTCTTCTCAAACGGGCTCATCCAGACCTTGGACGGTTAGGCGTGTTCTGGCATACGCAAGGGAGCGGGAAGTCCTACTCGATGGCGTTTTTTGCGGAGAAGGTGCGGCGTGTGGTGCCGGGGAATTTTACCTTCCTCGTGATGACGGACCGGGAGGACTTGGACGACCAAATCTGGCGCACGTTCATCGGCTGCGCTGTGACGGATGAGAAAACGCCGAGAGCGAGTTCAGGTAAGGAGCTACAGGAGATTCTGCGCGGGAATCATCGGTTCGTTTTCAGCCTGATCCACAAGTTCAATCAACCGGTCGCTTCGCCATATAGTCTACGCGACGATATCATCGTCATTTCGGACGAAGCGCACCGGACCCAGGCCGGCAAGTTCGCGCGGAACATGCGGTTGGCATTGCCAAACGCGTCCTTCATTGGCTTCACCGGTACGCCGCTCTTTAAGCATGACGAGCTGACCAGGCGGATCTTCGGGGGCTACATTTCCCGCTACGACTTCAAACGCTCCGAGGAGGACCAGTCCACCGTCAAGCTGGTCTACGAGAACCGAGGCGAGAAACTGGGCCTCGCCCGGCTCGACCTGAACGATCGGATCGCTGCGAAGATTGAAGAGGCCGAACTGAATCCGGACCAAGAAGCCTTGCTCGAACGGTTATTAGGCCAGGACTACGAAGTGATTACCGCGGACGACCGCTTGGACAAGCTGGCAGACGATTTCGTTCAACACTGCTCCACGCGATGGCAAACCGGGAAGTCGATGCTGGTTTGTATCGACAAGATCACCTGCGCGCGTATGTTCCAGCGCATCAAGCCGCGTTGGAATGCAACGCTTGCCCGCATCCGGGCATCTATCCCACTCAAGGAAACGGAACTCGCTGCTTCGACCGACCCGGACAAACGGGAACGCCTGAGCAAGGAACTCGATTCATTGCGCGCTCAGGAGCAGTGGATGGACAGTACCCTCATCGAAATCGTAATCAGCGAAGCGCAGAACGAGGTGCGTGACTTTAAGAAGTGGGACTTCGACATCGTTCCCCACCGTGTGGTGATGAAGACCGGATTTCAGACTCCCGACGGCAGGCGAGTTGCTGTAGACGACGCCTTCAAGGACCCAGACCATCCCTTCCGTATTGCGATCGTCTGTGCAATGTGGCTGACCGGTTTCGACGTAGAGTGCTTGGCGACGCTCTACATCGACAAGCCGATGAAGGCCCACAGCCTCATGCAGGCTATTGCCCGCGCGAACCGAATCTATCCCGGCAAGAGCTGCGGCGTCATTGTCGACTACAACGGCATGCTCAAGAGCCTGCGCGAAGCGCTGGCGCAGTATGCCCTTGGTGATGAGGATGGGGAGGACGGTGTTGGTGACATCGTTGCCCCCATTGCAGAGCTGGTGGTGGCCCTCCTCCAGGCTATCGAGGCGGTCGAGCATCATCTCATGGGTTTAGGGTTTGATTCCGGCAGGCTTCAAGGCGCCACCGGGTTCCAGCGTATCGAAGCTTTGCGGGATGCGGTGGATTCCCTCTATACGTCGGATGAATCCAAGCGCCGGTTTGAGATTATGGCGCGCCAGGTATTTATCTGCTTTAAAG
>CAZLOF010000497.1:339-4027 GCA_964560745.1 uncultured Thermoflexus sp. | reverse complement strand
GATGCTGGCAGTTTGTTCGCCGGTATAGGTGTCAATAATGCTGCTGCTGCGCTCGATTAGGTTGCCCGTCCACAAATAGCGCCCGTCGGGGGTGATGTTGAGTCCGTGCGGTTTTGCGCCGCTGGCAAAGCTGCCGCTCACTTCTTCGAGCAAGGGGTCGATGACGGCAATCTCGTTTTCGGTTTCAACACTCACATACAGCCATTCATCGGCAGGGGCGAAGCGTATGCCATGTGGTTTGTCGCCGACGGTTAAGGTGAGCACTTGGGTGAGTGATGTTGCCGAGACGCGGCTGATTGTGCCATCGCCATAATTTGTCACCCAAACCGAGCTGCCATCTTGGGTTGCCAGTGGGCTATCGGGCGTGTCGCCGACCGCAACCGTGCCGATGACGCTGAGGGTTTGGGTATCGATGACGCTCATTTTGTTGCTGCCGAGATTGCATACATACAACCGACGGTCGCTTTCTAGGCTGATGGGGTCGGGGGCCAGCGCCATGCCATGCGGTCGCGTGAGCAAGGGAATGGTTTTGATGACCGTGTTATTACTCAAGGCAATGACCGACAACGTGCCTTCGCCTTCATTGGTCACATACGCCCGTTGGCCCAAATGGTCGATGACGATATTCACCGCGCCAACCCCCACCGCAATATTTTGCACAATGCTCAACGAGGCTGCATCGATGACGCTGACGCGCCTGTCGCTAAAGTCGGTGACATAAATGCGTTTGCCATCCGGCGTGACGGCCACGCCATGTGGGGCCGCGCCCAAGTTAATGGCTTTTTTGAAGGTAGGGACGTATGATGCAGCGGCATTCAATAATGTGACGTTGACGACATCGGCGTTGGCATCACTTGTTTCGGCATAGGTGTCGATATCAATTAACTTCGCATAGGCAGAATCGTCGATATTTTCATCTTGACCATGACCATGCCCACCATGCGAAGGCCATGCTTGGGCGGCGTTGGGTGGGGTAATGAGCGCGACAAAGGGAAAAAGGACGCAAATTAAGAATGGTGTCACGAAACGCGGGCGTTGAGTTTGAGGTTGCATGATGGTAGTGTAGGGAATGATGCACGAATCGTTATGAAATTTTAATTAAAAAACTCTCATTATTTTAAAATGGTCAATGATCAATGATCAATGGTTAATGGTTAATGGTCAATGGTCAATGGCGGTTTCATTAACCATTAACCATTAACCATTGACCATTGACCATTAACCATTAACCATTAACTACTAGCGTTCTTCCATCGCGCCAACACAGTGTAAATGCCCCATCATCGGCCCAAACCGCGCTTTCGAGTGTGTCGATGGCGTGGGCCGACTCGGTGGCATCGACCTTGCCGATATGCACCGCTACCACCAATTCATGAATGGGCTGTAGTTGCGCCACGTGCAGCACCTGCATCCCAAATTGGACATATTCACTGTTTAAATCAAAGCGGCCTTGCCAATGCTGTAATACCTCGGCGCGGTCATAACCGCGAATGGCGCGAATGGCGACCTTGCGCCCATGCGGTGAGCGATCTTGCCCGCCCTCGACAAAAAACGAGGCCGCAGTTTGCCCCAAGCCGATTTTGGGGATGGCACCAGGTGTATAGCCCAAGGCTGCCGAGCCTTCGACGGCGCTGGGAGCGGGGCCAGCGGGGTCAAGCATGATGCGATGGGCGCGAATATGCGCCTCGCCCAGCACCACAATTGTGGTATCGACCCTGTGCTTGGCTGCGCCTAAACTCAGCGTATAACGCATCCGCAACCAGCCTGCGCCATCTTCAAACACGCCAACTGCATGGGTCTCATTGCCACAGCGATGCGCCCAACGCATGCCGTCGCTCAACATCAGCGCCCCATCGGGCGCAGGGTTGCCATTGACATAACCGGCGTTAAAAGGCATCGCGGTGCTATACACAAATTTGTCATATTTGGCTGGCATGGTTGCGGGGGGTAAATGGGTGCTACCGGCGTTAAAACGCTGCACATGCCCCGTTGCTTGTGTGCCTTGCAGCACCCAACCCGGCTGTTGAAACGCCAGCATAAAATTGCCTTGCTCTACTGGCAATGGCGCTTCATCACACGTCCAAAATGTGTCATAGTCGGGCAAGCACCACAACGCCCCAAAGGCTTGCATGGCCCAATATTGCGAGCCGGTGGCGTTATATGGCTCACGCACCTCGGTGCTGCCGTGCGCCGTCAAAGTTTGGCGCAATACGCCGTGTGCATCGACTGCACCGCGATCAAAATGCCAGCGCAAATGTCGCCCAACGATGCGTTTGAGCATGCCAACCGAATGCGGCCACGCACCCACTTTGTAGCTCCAAATCAACGCACCCAATCGCGCAAATTTATAGATCAAACTGCGCCCATAATGGGCATAATGCCCATCGGCGGCGAAGAAATAAGGCATATGCGACATGAGTTCGCGCACCCGCCCCAACAGTTTGGCGCGTAATTCAGGCTGTTCGGCGGCCTCCGGCAACATCGCCCACATACATACGTGCGATGTAAACACCCATAATGTGTAATCATCAAATTGGGCCGCCCCGCGCTGGGCGGCATCGTCATACCAACCATCACCGCAATACACGCCATCCAAATAGCGCGTCAAAACATCATTCACCAAAGCTGGGTCGTGGCGCTGACCCAAGGCGGCGCGGCTGGCATGATTGAGCGCCCAAAATAGTGCCCAATTGTTCCCCCACTTGTTGGGCCGCACCCCAAAGCGCTCGTGATAAGCCGTGATTGTTTCTTGTTGGCTTGGGGCCAAGGTGTCCCACACTGCTGCTCGGCTTTGCCACAGGGTGAATAGGGTATGACCGGCCTCGACAGTGCGCTGATCATACGTGCCCGGCGGGCCGGGGTTTACCCCCCAATAGCCAGCATGGGCGGGGTTGCAACCGGCCAGCACTGCCGTGCGCAACAGCGCTCGCACATCGTGGTGCTGCCCACGCCATTCTAAAACCGCTGGGCGATTGGGTTGTGACAGCCAGCCGCCCCAGCCATACATCATGCGCGTCACGCCTTCGTAGCTGCCGCCATCGTCGGCCCCGCCAGTGATCGAAAAGCCATCCATCAGGGTGCGTGAACCGTGCGCATCAATTGTATTGGCATGACCCGCCACCAGTCGCGCCCACATGTGAAGGGCTTCGGAGTGGGTAAAAGGAGTGGTATTCGTCATCCCTACATCACCTTCCGCAGCCATGCACAAGCCGAATCGGCGGCCTCGCGGCTGCGATCAAGCACGCCCACCCAGCCGAAGAAGCCATGATGCATACCGTCAAAACATTGATACTCAGTGGGCACAGCGGCGGCCTTGAGGGCTTGGGCATAACGCTCGCCCTCGTCTAACAAGGGGTCATACTCAGCCGTGATCACCCATGCAGGTGGCAACCCTGCCAACGATTTCGCCCGCAGCGGCGAGGCATATGGGTGATTGGCATCGTCGGGTGAGGCGAGATAATGATCCCAAAACCATATCATGCTGTCGCGGGTGAGGCCATAGTCGTTGCCATTGGCAATATACGAGGGCGTGCCGGGCGTATAATGGTCGGCGACAGGGTAAATGAGCAATTGCCCGCGCAAGGCCGGGCCGCCTTCGTCACGGACACGTAAGGCCACTGCCGCTGCCAAATTGCCACCGGCGCTATCGCCCCCTACCACGATGCGATTGGCATCAACATTAACCAGG
>CAZLOF010000497.1:0-329 GCA_964560745.1 uncultured Thermoflexus sp. | reverse complement strand
CGGCAGGGAATTTGTGTTCGGGTGCGAGACGATAATCGACTGATACCACAACACAACCTGCCCCAACACACAAGTGTCGGCAGCCGTTATCGTGGGTGTCGAGTGACCCTAACACAAAGCCACCGCCATGAAAATAGACCAACACAGGGTGTGGTCCAGATCCCCGCGGGGTGTAAACGCGCAGGTTAATTGACCCATGTGAGCCATCGATACGGCGAGCATGAATGTTGCCAACGCTGGGGCCATCGGGTTTGGCGTTGGCGTTCATATTGTCACGGGCCTGTTGAATGCTCAGTTGTCGCAAAGGCGGAATGCCCGCAGCCTTGCCG
>CAZLOF010000496.1:0-4030 GCA_964560745.1 uncultured Thermoflexus sp. | reverse complement strand
GTTTTATAAAACCAATAACATATTCTTGATGCATACGCTGCTGAATCTGTGACGCTAAGTCGGGGGCACGATGAGAGGGTAACATACGTTTGTCACGATCAAGATTGCGCACGCCAATAATGGGTTTTTCAAAGCCAATGGCATGACCTATACTGGCAAGACATTCTGGCACTTTGGTATCTGCCCCACGCATAATCGAGTTTCCTACGACTAAAATCGCAGCCTTACCAGGTTTTAGAACGCGGTACATTTCGCTTAATGAACGCCACATTTCAGAATAATAACGCTTGAGAGCGGATGCTTTTTTTATATCAAGTATCGCTATAGTGTTAATGACCGCATTAACATCGTTGGGTAAAGGCTCAAAACCAAAATTACTGATACTTTCACCACCTATATAGTCATTGCGAAGTTTGCCCAACGATGAAATCGAGTATCCCAGCCAAATGAGCGAAAATTTATGCGCACGCATATAGTCAATCGCATTTGAGGCATAGGGTGGCGAGGTCACAATCAAATCGATACTGTTATCGCTTAATGCCAATTGTTGCGAGTTGCCTTCTGTAATAATAGGTTTTAATCGGGTTGTACCCAACTCAACTAAACTTTGCAAGTTTTGCTGTACGCGACGTTTGAATTCATCTGTGGCTGGGCGTAATGTCTTAATCAACGCTCGGTGCTTTGCCGATTCACGGCTCGCGCCCAATAATACTTCACCACTTTGATTAATAACCACTTTCGCTTTGTGAGGACGAGTATGAGCAAGATCAAGCGCAAGTGACACACCGCCCGATTTTGTAATAATCGTAGCTGACAGCGCAAGCTCGAGAAAACTCCGTATCGTTTCAGATTCAACTTTAGCCAGTTCTTCAGTCAGGGCTATTAACTCACAAACCGTATTTGGCATAAACCAATACTCAATAAATTCTTGCGTTGCTTCATCATGGCCATTTTTACAAAGCGATGGGCTTCGTTGTTTAAGTATGGCAAGTGCTCGCGAAATTACTTGTGATGCACGGTGCGCCACTTCGTGTTCATCAAGTGGTGTGGTTTTGGCCCTTGCAATACGCAATGCTAACGGATCAATATCAAAACCAATCGCTTGTCGCCCAGCCAAATAGGCTTCTAAAATTGTCGTTCCAGATCCTGACATTGGGTCAAGCACAAAGTCGCCGGGGCATGTTAAGGCTTCGATAAATACGCGAGGCAACTGTGGCGGAAACTTTGCAGGAAATGAATGAATACGATGTGCTGCATGAGCATCGGTCACGCCATGAAAATCAAGATCGCCCGATAAAACTTGTTTAAGTGCAGCATGGGTATTTCCATCAAAGTGCGAAACGGATTCCCTGATCACATAGGGTATGCGTAGTTGTTCTTTGACTTTTTCTGTATTCATTGAGAATAGCAGATTTTACCGCGTCTATAAATGTTAAAAATTGCTTAAATACCCACCGCCAAAATCATCACCAAAAATAATAACCCACCAATCGCCTGTGTAATCGTTACGGCCCCGAGTGTGCGCATATAGCTGCGGGTGCGCACACCGGCCACAATACCCGCAATGGCTGTGGCCAATAGAATGAGAAATAGCATAAACATCACAATTACCTCCATTTGTTATTGCAAAGCTGAAATGGATTTGCGGTGAACAAAGGGTGAAATAGTGATGCCAGAATGGACGTTTTAGGTGAATAAACCAATCATTAATTTAATTTCAGCATAATTTAGTGTAAGGAATAGCCCTCAAAATTGCAATTTGAGATCACTAAGAAATTACTTAAATAAAGACCGATGCAAACATGATGCAAACACAATCAGTCTTTAGGCTGAGCGCGTAAAACAACATTTGCATAATACAGTCATAGCGTATGCCAGACGTTGCAACAACGTATAGACATGTCGAGCCGTATCTGCTATAGTGATGTCATGCGGTTAAGTTCACTCATCCCTATGGTGTTGTTGATTGCTTGTAACACCCGTAATAACGTCCCCGCCCTTGCCCCTATCACTGTGATAAACGATGCCGCTGTGACGGGGGTTGTTACGCCAAAGCCAAACTCAAGCGCATTGATTATCACCCCAACCGCCGCACTTGCAACATCAATACCATTGCCCACACCCGAGCCAACAATCGCCATAAGGCCAAGCATCGCCACAGATACCATCAAACCCACCCCTGTGCCAGTGGCTGACATTAAACCCAGCCTAACCCCAACACGCAACGCTGCCAGTGCGCCCACTGCCACCCCATTGCCCGTCAATCATGCAACCCCAGTTAGTGTTAAAGTAATCACCAGTAGCGTCAGATCACCCGATGGTATTGAGGTTACGCAAATATGCTTTGATGCCTTACGTCAGGTGCTGTGTCAGCTCAAGTTTGCCAACGGCGCACAAACGCCCACATTTTTAGCAGACACATCCGTTTGGTCAAACAGCCATTATTTTTCAATGCTCATCTATGAAAATTACCTTTCGCCACCACTGCGCTATGAGGTATGGGATGTAAAACGGGGCAACCGCATTGCCCAATTAGATTTTAAATTACCAAACAAAGTTAATCAAGCTGCGCTAGGTTGGGGGCCAAACTCAGATGTGCTGGCGTATGTGTTGGATGTCAATAACCCTCGTTTGATGTTACTAGATGCAACGACGGGAAAACAAACCGCAGCAACCGCAGCAACCGATTGCCCAGATTGGATGCTGTCACAAAATCAATGGTCTATTTACATTCGGGGACAAGTAGATATGACGCGCTTGTGCCGAAATTATCGGCTACCAAATGTCAGCAGCACAGTTGTAACACAGCGTTTTGAGCGGGGTGTGATGCTGTGGGTGCAGCAAAACGATACCATTTATGTGCTGTTCGATGATCAACGTTTGGGCGTAGCGTGGGAGCCATTGCGCAACCATTGGTTTGCCGGTATGCCTGAACAAGACGCAACTATTGTGCCACCGGTTGGCAAATTTCAGCCAGTGCGTGGGTTTGGCAAAGAATGGCGCGAGCGTTTTGGGCAATATGGCGCATTGCGTGACGCACTGGGTTGGGCCATTACACCTGAAAAAGCCACACTCAATGCGATTATGCGTTGTGATTTTGGGTCACCGGCTACTGCGTGCTATTTACCTGCCGCACAAGGGGGTTGGTATCGTTTGGACCGTGTACAAAGCGCTTGGGAATGGGTGATTGAGTAAACTGCATGGTTCCATACCCAATAAATATGGTATTATGACATGCGGAACATGACGATTAAATGACCTTTATTCGCATCCCTTGGTATTATGAAACCCAAAGCACTCTATTTGCTGCCCACCGCTAGTTATCACAAAATTTATGGCCCAGATGAACAGCGTGATATTGCTACGCGGGTTGAATTGGTGTCAGATGTCATTGCCCCTGAAGCGATCCCAACGTTGGGCAACCGTTTTCATGAGGTTGAAATTATGTTTTCAGGCTGGGGCATGGCAGCAATGGATGCGCAATTTTTTGCCTGTTTCCCCAATTTAAAAGTGCTTTTTTATGGCGGTGGCGCGGTCAATCGCTTTATAACCGACGAGGTATGGCGGCGCAATTTGCCCGTCACCACCTCAAACACTGCTAATGGGGTGCCGGTAGCAGAATATACTGTCTCACAAATCCATTTATGCCTCAAGCAGGCTTACCAAGCCAACCAAATTCTCAAACGCGAGCGGCGTTTCATTCGCCCCACCCCAGTGGCGGGGGCCTATGGCAGCACCGTCGGCATCATTTCGTTGGGCGCTATTGGTCGATTGGTGCTTGAGCGGCTGCGGCTTTCGGCGGTGAAGGTGGTAACGTATGACCCATTTTTGTCGCCCAGCCGTGCGGCTGAGTTGGGCGTAACCTTGCTTTCGTTAGATGAGGTTTTTGCCCAATCAGATGTCATCACCTGCCATACGCCTTGGCTACCTGAAACAGTGGGTATGATCACCGGGGCACATTTTAGACAAATGAAGCCGGGCGCGGCTTTTATTAATACGGCGCGGGGAGCGGTAATCAATGAGCCAGAGA
>CAZLOF010000495.1:0-4035 GCA_964560745.1 uncultured Thermoflexus sp. | reverse complement strand
GGGGATATTGTCAAAATTAGCGTAGGCGAATTAACCCTAATCAACCGCGTAAATAGTTAAGTGATACTGAGTTCGGCTTACACCTTACATCTCTATCTAAAAACACAAGCGGCCCATTCTTTATTGAGAATGGGCCGCTTGTGTTTTTAGAGGTCATTATTGACCAGCCATACGCAAAACCACGCTAACGGTGCGTAAAATAATTTTGATGTCGAAGAATACAGAATGATGTTTGATATAAAACAGATCGAACTGTAATTTTACAAAAGCATCTTCGATGGATGCACCATAGCCATAATTAATCTGCGCCCAACCCGTTAAACCCGGCTTTACAGATAGGCGGGTGCGAAAGAAGGGAATTTCGCGTTGTAATTGATCAATAAATTGTGGGCGTTCTGGACGTGGGCCAACCATGCTCATATCGCCGCGCCATAGGCTTAGCAATTGGGGCAATTCGTCTAAACGGGTGCGACGCAAAAACTTGCCAACCTTGGTCACACGGGGGTCATTGCGTTGTGCCCATTGGGCGGTGCCATTTGCTTCGGCATTCACAACCATTGTGCGAAATTTGCTAATGGTAAATCGCTTGCCATGTTGCCCCATACGCTCTTGGCTATAAAAAATGGGGCCTTGACTATCGAGTTTAATGGCTAACGCGATAAAGGGAAACAGCACACAAAAGAAAGGGGTTAAGATGAACGCACAAGCCAAATCAAACAAACGCTTCATCGCAATTTTGAAAGCAGTTTCAGATTGGAAAGACTGAAAAGGCAAGGCAACAAACCATTGTGCGCCAATATGTTCAATAGCTACTTTGCCAGTCAGTTGCTCATACAGCAACGGCATTGGCGTAACAGTCACCCCGCGCTCATGACAATCGGTGATCACTTGGAACATTTTGCCACGCACTTCGGTGGTAATGGCAACCACTAATTCATCGATCCCACGCATATTGACCAAACGCAACAAATCTTCATGTGTGCCAAGCACCGGAATATCTTCAACCAAGGTCGATTGTTTTTGCTGATCATCATCGACAAAGCCTAACACTTCGAAATGGGCTTTATGATCACGGCGCAAAGTTTCGCCAATAATGCGCCCAGCACGCCCAGCGCCCAAAATAAGCACACGGCGGCGGGTTCGTGCGCCGCTAAACACGGCGGCAAACGTGCTACGCCAAATGATCAGCAATGCAGTCGTAACGCCAATCACCAAGCCGGGGGCCAAACGCGGGGGGCGACCACTTTCGCTCGTAATATCACGCAATAAACTCACTAATGTGATGGGGGCATCGACGGCGGTGGGGGCGGTGCGTGCAATCGTGCCTGAAATTTGGGGGAAGATTGAACCATTCAGTGGAGAGGCCAAGACAAAATAAAGGGCAAGATAGCCAAGGGCAATGATGCCGCCGCCAGTTAAGATGCTTTGTATGGCATAAGGCACTTTTGCAGCAGTTTTAAGATCATATAGGTTATTGAGCATCAGCCATATCAGCCAACCCGTGCCCATCGCCACGATCCATAACAATTGGTCGCGCAGCCAATCTAGCGTAAACGGACGACTTGCCAATACCGTCCACATCCAAATAGCACCAATAATACCAATACCAATGATGCTCATGTCTCCAAAGCGTAATAAAAGTTTTCGCTCCGAGAGCCGTAAACGCCACCATGTCTTGGCTAGTGTTACAACGGGTGCAGTCTGTCCTGTGACGAGATAACTCACTACTATAGGCCTCCGTATGTATAGTCGGATTTCAAAAAAAATGCTGCACACATTCTGCCTGATTTTTTCACTGGAGATACTTAGAAATTTATGAGATTGCGTGTCGTCTTTACATTGATTTTGGCGCAAATGAAATCAGCATTGACATCGGCCTTCTCGAAAGGTGTAATTTTTCTAAGCGCAATACATAATGCCCAGATTAACCAAACGAAGGGCGATGCACGCACGACACCCCACAAAACTGCGTCGGTCAAACCATGTGTAATTAAGGCAATTTGACTGCCGATTAGCCCAACCGCAAATGCGCGTGGTGCGTTTGTAATTGGGTGCGCCTGACATTGATACACTTGTATGGCAGCCTGTATGGTTTTTATCAAAATAATGAACCATGCGATAAAGCCCGGCACACCAAGGTCAACGGCAACTTGTAAAAAGAGGTTGTGGGCATGGGGGATGTCGAATTTGCTGACATAGGTCGAATAGAGTGCCAAGCTAACAGGCTCGAACATGCCCATACCAATGCCGGTATAAGCGAAATCTTGAATGATGTAAATAGCGCGTTGCCAAATTTCTAGGCGGGCATCTAGCCCACCTAAAGATGGGTTGGCGAATAATGAATTCAGGAACTGTGATGGATTGGCATATTGCCAGCCAAAGGCCAACATCAACATAACAACCAACCCCAGCATAAAAATCGATACACAAGATCGCCCATTGGTTATGGTTGACCTCAATTTTATGATCAGTAGGCCACGACACCCAAGCATGGCCGCAAAACTAAGACCAAAAGCAACAAGGCCACCACGCGATTGCGAAATGAATAGCATGATAAGCATCAGCATAAATGCCAACCCACAATAAACCTGTTGGCGGCGTGTGCCTTGCCCAAACAAAATTTGGGCTAAGGCGAATGGCGCAATAATAACCAATGTGCCAGCAAACACATTGGCGTTCATGGGGCGGCTAACCATTGGCACAAACCAATCGTATAGCGCATCGGGCAAAAATGGTAACTTGCCACCGCGTTGATTAACAATAAATGGTGCTGCTAATGCCAGAACACTGCCAAATATTACGAAACTAATGCCAACAGACTCAAGACGTTTCAAAGTATTGGCCCAATTAATAATGGCATAAAACCAAACTATGCCAAAGACAAGCCGCAACACCTGCACCCACGTCACCTCTGGTTTGATCGAAATCCATTGGGTTAATGGCATGAGCAAGAGCAAAAATAGAATGGGGATGTCAACCGACGTGCGCTGCGTAAAAAAACCGCTGCGATACCAGTGCCATAAGCGTAAGCCGATCAACATGGCAATGGCAAAAGGCAATAGCGTGGCCGAGCTAAGCGCCACTAGCCCCGCCCCTAAAATGACGGCGGGTTCAAATTGAACAATTGACAAAGCAAAAAATGACAAGCGGTTGCTCGTCACAACTTAAATCGAAAGGGTAATAAATTGCCCGTTTGCGCCTCGATGCTGTAGTTGTCGCCCAACCCATGCACCACTGGTGATATAAAAAACGTAGGCAACACTCCAAATCGATGCAAATTCGAACGTATAAAACGGCAAAACCACTTCACCATTTAACGGACCAATGATAAAAATGCTAATTAATGGAATTAATGTGCCAATAATTAAGCCCGTCTGAGGATGCAGCGTCTTAGAACGTTGCAGCAGTGTTGCCAAAACAAACCCAATCAATGCTCCATTCAACAAACCCAGCGGAATGGCAAAAATGAGACCAATGACCAACCCCGCGCTAATAAGATAAACACCGATGGCAAGCCAATCTGGAATACGCACGACTGGCGCAAGCGTTTGCGGCAAGGTTGCAAACCACCAAAATAAAATGACGGCGAGGGTGCTGATTGTGGCAGCAATGGCCCCCCATTGAGCGCCCTGTTTTATTAAATCGTTACGAGAAACCGACATCGCGTATGAGTATATACCAAGAAAGCGTAATCGTGCCAAATGCGTCAGAGTGTAGTCAGGCATGGCGATACCTAGACTGCTATACTAAATAATGTGAGTGAGCAACCCAATGCCCTATCAACAGGGCTGACCCCGCGCAATACGCCGGTGCCAATGCGCCCGGGCTATATCCCTGCGAGCAAGCGCCCGCAAGACAATCAAGCTGCCGCGCAACCGGCGGCAGGTAATGCTTCATCGGTGCAGTCGGCCCGGATATCGCCCGCCGCGCCCGCCAAACCACCCGAAAAACCAGCTTCGCCAACCCCAATTGTTGGCCCCCCCACCCCCCAATTGGTAAGCCGCAAATCAAAGCGCCGCGGGTTTGGTAATTCTC
>CAZLOF010000494.1:0-4040 GCA_964560745.1 uncultured Thermoflexus sp. | reverse complement strand
CTAGAACCATTACTTTGATTAGATTCTGGATTGTCCATATAATTCAGTATATTGGCGAAAAGTCAGGGCCGATCGAGCAATTGCTGGCGGATGATCGACCCGTCTTTGGCGATCATTTCCGCCTGTACAATGATCCCCTTCGTATCATACCAGACATCCCGGTTGAGCTCGCCCGTGAAGGCATAATGGTGTGCTTCGACCTGGCCAGAGGGCAGGGTGAGGGACACCTGGCCCTTGTCGGTGACGGTGACCTGATGCTGGCGCGCGCGGACGGTATCGAGCACGGTCGTCTGCTTGACCGAATCCGGATGCCACAGGGTCGATGGGATGAGGCCTGCCACCACTTCGCGCTTTTTATTGTTGTATTTGCCGCTGAGGCGATCACCCTTGTGTACCAAGTCGATCTTGCGCTCTTCACCATCATCAATCGTCTGCGAGAGGATGGATTGCAGCGTGCCGTCTTGCCAGCGCTCCTCAATATGCTGGTTGAATTTGTAGAAGCTCAGGCCCAGCATCCGCACGTCGATCTCGACATCGGTGATGACGGTGAGTTGATTGGCAGCATCGGAGATAAAGTCGAGCTTCTGCGTACCGATTGGATCGCCGTCACGCGTGATGGTATAGATGAAACGGCCGGTTGGCGGCGTGAAGGAAAACCCAGCTTCGGCGGCTGCCGAACGCGCCGCAAATGGGGTCGCCGAGATGAGCGCTGTACCCACAACTGCAATTAGTGCATGGGGCAGAATTGTTGAGAGCAATTGCCGACGTGAAACACTCATGGCAAGTATAGCTACCTTGGTTGTTATCGAAAGTTGCCGCATGATCTTCCGAAGTCGCGGAAAGGTCAAATAGGGTAATTTAACTATTAACATCAATCTGCCTCGATATGAAAATAGATCACCTGCGGACCGGCAAAGTTTGGCGGATTGCCTAAACTCGCTGCTTCCCTATCGGGTAAAATTAACGAATTGAGATGATGCAAACTTACTTCTATACCAATGGCGATTTCGATCGTAGCGCGCAGCGACGGGAAGATCAGGGATGGCTGAAAGCGCGGCTGCATGATCCCAATAGCCGCTTTTATCCGGTCTGGCGGCTGCGTCATTTGGTTGAAAGCGCCCCGGCGCCACAATTGCGGCACCTCGATCCGATCACGCAGGGCGATTTGGTCGCGCATGCTGAAACGGTCATTTTGCTGGGCGTTGAAGGCGAGGTTGCGCATTTTGCTGTCGATTTATCGGCCCTCGATGAAAATACCGCGACTGAACTCGGCGATTTTCAAGAATTGCGTGGTATCGGACCGCTCTTGTCACAGCGCGATGGTGCGCTCCTTGCCTATGCACGTGGGCTGGCCTATTGGCATCAGCGCCACCGTTTTTGCGGTGTCTGCGGATCGCCAACCGAGGCGAAGGCTGCTGGCCACCAACGCCAATGTACCAATCGCGATTGCGCCACCGTGCAATTTCCGCGCACCGATCCGGCGGTTATCATGCGGGTCACTTGTGGCAATCGCATTTTGATGGCGCGTCAGGCGATGTGGGATCCAGGCATGCATTCGGTACTCGCCGGTTTCGTCGAGCCGGGTGAAAGTCTTGAAGATACTGTGGCGCGCGAAGTGTTTGAAGAGGTGGGATTGCGCGTTAGCAATATCCGCTATTTTGGCTCACAGCCCTGGCCCTTCCCGGCCTCGCTCATGCTGGGCTTCACGGCGGAATCCGATAGTGAGACCTTCGATCTTCATGACGGCGAGATCGAAGCGGCCCATTGGATGACGCGCATGGATCTCCTAAATTCACCGGAGAACGAAACCTTCCGCTTGCCGCGCGCCGATTCAATTTCGCGCAAATTGATCGAGGATTGGGTCAGGCTTTGATGCTTTTTTACGCCAGACAGCAAAGATAGATGCAATATCTATGTCAATTATAAAGAATTCTAGTAACTTACCTTGAGAGGCGATGCGGCTGCTTGCCGACGCGTACAGGCTCTTGTCGCCCTGTCGCATCGGCGCGCGCGTTCAACGCCATCTGAAATAGCATACCTATGGAGTTGATTTTAGTTGAAACGTTTCGATGAAGGCTGCGTCTACTGCGATGCCGAAAAAATGTATTTGGGGAATACATCAGGAATGACGACACAACATGCTGCCAAATTTACATTCGTTTTTTTGTTGGCGCGATCTTCACCACCGATCACGGCATCCTTGCCGGTGTCGCGTTCAAGTGGTGAGACAGTAGTGAATCAAATTTCGTTCATGAACCTTGGTGGAAGCGATGGGACGAACTCTGAGGCGGCTACGGAGATGATGTGATTTCTCAGATCTCAAAATTATAGATGTGTATGGAGATAGTTATATTTTCGGAAAAGACGAAAGTGTGCCGATGGTCATTGTTAAGAATGGGGCTGGGCTTCTAGATGCCAGTGACTTTACTTTCCAGAACTATGACTACAACAAGTTTTGGGGGCGTAAGTTTTAGCGAACCCGGCAACTTTATCGCCCTCGTGAGCGTGAGGCTGTTGATCAAGAAGAGCAGCCCAGCGACGGATGTGGTAAAGGCGGTGGACATGTTTATATCCACCGCCCTTTTGTTACTTATAGTATAATCCCTCAGCGATGTTATCTGAGGAGTCATTGCTAAAAGTCATCGTCCGGTCCTGGCTTATTAACTGGCCCTTGGGTGGGATAAGGTTCATTTGGCGGCACGGGCTGAGGCGACGGCTTTGGCTTTGAGGGGGGAGTGTTAGGATCCTTGGGATCCGGATTAGGATCAGAATTATGAGGATCCACTTGCGGATTTTGACCCGGGCGTAAAGTCCCGTGTGAACAAGGAACGAGCAAAGCGCCACAAAGCCCGGGAATGGGTTCATTTTGCCATTTACGGGGTATTTTTGGTTCACTGGCAGGTTCACGACCCGGCGCTGGGTCGCGTCCTGGTGGAGAACTCTGCTGTGCTTGCACGTTTACCGCTGTCAGCAACAAACAAGCACTAACTGCGAACGCGATAACTCCACAAACTTTTTTCATTTATTTCCTCCCTCGTTTCGGAAAGGCAAAGTTGAAACAATGCACTGGTCTTCTGCCTAGGGTTTTTCCCATTGCAGGTGAACGTCAAAGCCTGTTGCAAGCTTAAACTACGGTCTTAGGTTTAGATGAAATCGGTTTCCAATATCCCTGGCGGGATGATGGTGTGAAACACCCAACCGAGGAATGTGACGGTATTCGTCGAGGAATGGTTTCAAAAAGATTTAAACCGCGCAGCACGCTTCGGGCAATTTGGAGTCAAGAATTTCTCTTAAGCGCCTAATTTAATACTTGTTAGACAAGCGTAATATTACGCTCTTGGCATTTATGGAAAATGGCCAGCACCTACAGGCCATGGCTCAGACCGAATACCAACCAGCTTCAAATCGCCTCAAATGGCGATGGCAACTTGTCCAATAAAATTGAGGTTCGCGGCCCGCTCTTCTTCCGTCGTGCCGCTGCTTCTTTGTATCGGTAGATCTACGCGGCCACGAAGCTCCGCGAGTTGTAGAATGCCCATGTAATCGCCCGTCTCAGAACTGACTTTCACTGGTAAGAGCAATCGGTCCAATCTGGTCGAGGCAAGCTGGTCAATCGTTTTTGCATAGTAATCTGAATGCCAAGGTATCGGGGCATTCCCGGTAAAGAATACCGGCACATCCATCTCTTCACACATGGAAAATATTCTTCGGCGTGGCTTATAAGCCGCCGCACTTTTCCACATTTCCTCGGCCGTTATGCCAAAGCCGTACCTATCGAGTTGAAACAAACGGGTCAGTTCTGATGAAGCTCCCATAACCCGAAGCTGAGATTTCTGGGGGCTCGTCAGAATCAAATTATCCCTCTGAAAGGATATGAGGTCTCTTTTTGTCAAATCGTCTAATGAAAGTACCTTGCCGTCTGCTCGATAGGCTTTCCATACTGAAAAGACATTCTTGAATAACTGACATTCCAGATGATCCTCAAAAACATTGATCTGTCTTGCCAAGCCGTTGATGATGCTGCGCGTGCTCTTCGGTGC
>CAZLOF010000493.1:0-4050 GCA_964560745.1 uncultured Thermoflexus sp. | reverse complement strand
CAAGGCGTGCAGGCCTTTGAACATGCGCAGCGGGCGGGGGTGTTGAAGGTGTTGATGCAGGTTGGAATGAATCTGAAGTGACTCCATTTTAGGGGGTCACTTCATTATTGCCAGTACTGTGAGCAATGAAGTAGAATTTAATGAGGATTTTGAGATCGGCGAAAGCGTATCGGGGATAAAAGCATTGGTTCAGAATTTTGCCCCGTGGCGACGAAATCACCGTGTGCGTTTACCAAGCTTAGCCACCACGCTTATCCGAGCGATGGAGTTGAGCGCCGTTCAATCAGATCGAGACAAAGCAGCCTTGGCAGATGTTGTCGTGCAGCCCGATACCAGCAACTTTAATGCACTAAATTTTAATCGTTTTAGTGAAATTATTGCAGCCGGATATGCTGAAATGCAGCATATGTTGGCACAGCCAACGACATCAGCCCGGTTATCACTGGGTAAATAAAGCAAGTAAAAATCTTTATGAAGCGATTGCACCAATACATTTTCGTCATTTTCATGGCGGCTTTGTTTAGCCTATTAAGTTGGCATCAGCCAACCAAACAAGCGGCCAACCGAGCGCTGGCGATGCCACACCTCAGCCAGAATTTATATGTCTCGCCCACTGGTAACGATGCTGGCCCGAATGATTGCTTAAGTGAAATGACACCTTGTGCCACGCTAACTTATGCGCTGGGTCAAGCAACGGCCTATGTCTCGCCTACGCTTTATCTGGCAATCGGTGAATATACCGAAAACGAGTTGGTCATTACCCAAAGCCTGACGATTATAGGGCAAAGCGCAACTATTGATAATGTGGTTATTCAAGCTGATGCTGCGCCAAACCTCGCCACCCATCGCGTGATGCAAATTAATGGCAATGCGTTTGTGCGCCTAAAAAATCTAACCCTTCGGCACGGCAAGTTGTCTAGTGGGCAAGGCGCAGGGATTTATGTGGCAAGCACGAGCAGCGCCGAACTTGAATTTGTAAATGTGATGAGCAATACCATCACCACCAATGGCGCATTTAACGAAGGGGCTGGCATTTATACAGCTGGCCCACTTACCCTAACCGATGTGCAGATTGCCTATAACAGTAATCCACCGGGCTATGGTGGGGGCATGAGTGCAATCTCACTGAGTGGCCCCATTCAGGTGAACCTCAATCGCGTTACTTTTCGCCATAACAATGCTGGCGGTTGTGGGGCGCTAAAGTCGGGCACTAGCCAGGTCATCATGACCGTGCAAAACTCACTTATTTTCAGCAATACCACAACATCGTTGGGCAGTATTTGTAGCGTTGGCACGCTTCAGCTTCAGAATACAGCCGTGCTCAGCAACACCAGCAGTAATGCGTCTTCGAATGCTGGGTTAGTACTTATCGGCGATACCGAGATTCAGCATAGCACCATCGCCTATAACCAAGGCCCGGGCAATGGCGGCGGTATCGTGGTTTCTGCTGGCAATGTGACAATTAGCTACAGTGCTATCTTAAGCAACAGCACGAATCAATTGGGCGGCGGCATTTATGTAAATACAGGCGGTCAATTACAACTGAATCACACGTTGGTCTATGGCAACCAATCGCTTGGCAATGGTGGCGGGGTCGCTTTATTTGGGGGCACTGCCACCATCCAAAATAGCCAAATTGAAAATAACACAAGCGCTGCTCAAGGCGGTGGTATGTTTAGCGGCAATGGCAGTGTGGTGGGGATCAAATCGAGTAGCTTCGTTAGCAATACCAGCAATTTGGGCGGCGGTATGTTTAATGGCAACAATGCGATTGCAGATTTGATAGATACCGCAGTGGTGAGTAATACCGCAATGACAGATGGCGGCGGGTTATATAACCAAACGGCGCGGCTCAACTTAAACCGCACCTCGGTTTACCACAATATCGCCCAAAATCGCGCGGGCGGCATTCTTAACGAAACCAACAATACAGTTTTGAATGTCACCAACAGCTCAATTTTTTACAACTATGCCAGCATTTACGGCGGCGGCATTTTGCAAGCCAATGGCGATGTCACCCTGCTTAATAGCACCATTGTCTCAAACGCAATTGGTGCAAATGCCCCCGGGGCTGGCATCTATACTGTATTAAGCGGCACAATGCGCATTCAAAATAGCATTTTGGCGCATAATTTGGCTGGTAGCAACCCTCAATTGAGCAGCGGAGCAAGGTATAGCTGTGGCCCCGCAACCACGCCGCTACCCGGGTTTGTATCAAATGGCAATGTGCTGATGAATCAGGGTCTGTGCGAAGGGCCTGCCTTGAGTGCAAGCGATTTGACCAATACCAATCCACAGCTCGCCCCCCCCGCCTTCAACGATGGTCTAACGCTCAACTTTGCCCCACAAAATAACAGCCCAGCGGTAAACGCCGGCACAAACATAGGTTGCCCTTCAATTGATCAACGCGGTGCATTACGGCCCTTTGGCGGTACCTGCGATATTGGTGCGGTTGAGCTTGGTAACGGCTCGCGCCCAAGCGCAACCCCCATTACAGCAGGGCAGGTGATCGTTAGCCAAATTTTGACCAACACCGATGTGCAGTGGTACAAGGTGGTTGTAGCACAACCCGGCTCAACCATCAGTATTTCGCTCAGCAGCACCGCCGAGGCCGATCTTGCTTTATTTGCACCCTTAATCAATGCCGAAACCGGGCAATTATTGCATGGCTCACTCAGCGATGCGTCTTTATATGGGGAAAACAATCGCGGCATTGGTCAGCTAACCAGTATCGGCACACTCGGCAGCATCGGCACACTCGGCAGCATCGGCACGCTGGGTAGCATCGGCAAATTAGGCAATGTTGGTGAGTTGACCGATATTGGCACATTGGGCAGCATCGGCACATTAGGCAGTATTGGAACCTTGGGCAGCATTGGCACACTGGGCAGCATTAATGCCGTGAACAATGTCAGCAGTTTAGGCAATGTTGGCACATTGGTAGCGAGTTCGGCCAACCCTGTTTCAGTGACCCCAATCGAACAAATTCAATATAACGTTAATGAACGTGCAGGCGAATATTTTATCAGCGTGAGCTTGCAAAATGCGCGTGGGCTTACCCAGCCCTTTACCCTGCTGGTAAATATCACCCTGCCCGATGAACCATTTACCCTCATTTCAAATACCGTCTCTATCTCTGACGCAATACCGGTAACGGATCAAACCATTAAAACCTTAATTCTGCTCAGCCCTAAACGCTTTAACCAGTTTTATACAAGCACCGACACAATTACCAACAGCGCCCTAATCACCCAGTTACAAGCCTTAGCCGCCCATAGCGATGTGCGCGGGGTATTGATTAACCTGGATGATTATGCCGAGATTCGCGCCGCCTACGAGGAGTGGGATGGCAATCGCCAGAACGCAACGGCGGCCAACGCGGTGGCAAGCGCCATTAAGTCGCTGCTCTATCATTTACAACCGGCTTACCCAAATTTGCAGCATTTGGTCTTAATCGGAGATGACCGCATGTTGCCTCATGCGCGGATTGTGGATGAGGCTTTGGCCGCCAACGAAACCCATTATTACCCCAATGCGGTAGGCGAACGCATTCGCAACTCATTGCGGATGCGCTATTTTTTGAGTGACGATTACTATGCCGGCTTGTTGCCAATGCCTTTTAAAGGACGCAAGTTTTACCTACCCCAATTATCATTAGGACGCTTGGTCGAAAGCCCGTCCGAGATTGTCACTGCCATCAAGCAGTTTATGGGGCAACCCAGCGTCACCCCACAATCGGCCTTGGTAACAGGTTACGATTTTTTGATCGATTCGGCCCAAGAGATCAGCGCAGCATTAAGTGCAAACGGGGTCACCTCGATTACCGAGTTAATTGGAGATGATTGGACGAGCCAAGATTTTAGAGATGTGGTGTTTAGCCAAGCCAAAGCGCCCGATCTCATCTCGCTTAATTCTCATTTTCAACATTCCCAATTTTTCCCATATCAGTATTCAGGTTTAAATCCATCGGTTTATGCCACCGAGATTACAGCCAGCCCCAGCTTTAGCGGCAGCATCATCTTTACGGTGGGTTGTCATTCGGCTTTGGAC
>CAZLOF010000492.1:0-4051 GCA_964560745.1 uncultured Thermoflexus sp. | reverse complement strand
CGCGTAAGGCGAGATAAGGGAGGTTACAACGATTAGACCTGCATCGGCGAAGAGACGCGCCACCTCAGCTGCGCGGCGAATATTCTCAATGCGCGCTTCGGGTCCAAACCCGAGATCGTTGTTGATACCGGAGCGCAATGCATCGCCGTCGAGGACATAGACTTGCTGACCCCGGGCAAAAAGCTCGCGCTCAAGCGCCATGGCGAGGGTGGATTTTCCCGAACCAGAAAGGCCGGTAAGCCAGATGACTGCACCGCGGTGGCCGTTAGCTGCCGAGCGAGCTTTGTTAGTAACCAGATGATCGGGGCTGTAGATCAGACGCGGTTCTTCTGCGAATTTTGCCTCATTAGCCCGGCTTATAATGACAGCACCACCAACAATGTCTCCGTCGCGAACCAGAACGGCACGGCCGGTCTTAGTCAGCTCATCCACGAGATCGATTGCCATTAGGTAATGGCTGCTCACCAGCACTTCAGCAATACCATTCTGTACGACGCGATCTGCTACCTGCCGTTCAAGGGTATCTATGTTAATGACGGCGCGGATACCGTCGATGGCGACAGGGTATTCCGCGGTGGCAACCTTCAGCGTTATGCGATCGCCCGGTTCCAGCGGAGCGCTGTCGAGCCAAAACAGACGGAGCACCGCTTCGTGGGTCAAGTATGGCTGCCGTTCAACATGCGCTGCGATCATGCCGCGTTGGATGAAGAGTTCGTCATCGAGTGTGAAAGCAACAGATTGTCCAGCCCCCGCCGCGATCTGCGGTGTGGCATTCCAGGTTTCGATGCTGGCAACCTTCGCCGATTTGCCGGTTGGCGCAAATATTAGTCTGTCACCAACTTTGACCCTACCGCTTTCGATGCGACCGACGACGAGCCGCCGATGGTCGAACTTGAAAACGTCCTGAACCGGCAGACGCAGTGGCAGTTTCGTGGCTGGCCGAGCGGCTTCTAAGCCATCTAATAGTTCGACGACGGTCTCACCTTTGTACCAAGGCGTGTTGTCGGATCGCGCTACGATATTGTCACCATGACGGGCGGAAATAGGCACAACGGCTTTCGGCGTAAGTCCTAGCTGCTCAAGGAATAAAGTGATCTCTTTTGTAACTTTATGAAAACGCACATGATCGAAGTCGATGAGATCGATCTTATTGACGATAACTGCCACTTGACGCAGCCCAAGCAATTGCAGGATCAGCGCATGCCGCCGGGATTGTTCACGCACACCTTCAGCTGCATCAATGACCAGCAGGGCAGCCTGTGCCTGGGCAACGCCGGAGACTGCATTCTTCAAGAATTCTTTGTGGCCCGGCGCATCAATGATGACATAGGGCCGTCTAGCGGTTTGGAGAAAAATCTGCGTTGTGTCGATGGTAATGCCTTGATCCCGCTCCGCCTGGAGTGAATCCAGCAGGAAGGACCATTCAAGCGTGCCACCGCGCCTGTCGCTAGCAGCCTGAAGCTCTGCCAGTTTACCTTCTGCGAGACTGCCGGTGTCGTGCAACAGTCGGCCAATCAGTGTCGATTTACCGTGATCGACATGTCCCACGATAGCAAAGGGAAAGCGAGATTGACTGGGTGCCGTGTCGTCATTGGCGCTAGTCACGCTAGCCTGAGAAATCTTGATTGGAAGAACGGTCATGGTACTGATCCTTTGCGCCAGTGTTTACATGTAACCTGAGGCGCGCAGACGCTCGAAAGCATCTTCTCTCTCATGGTCCATAGCACGGCCGGCGCGCTCCGAGGTCTTGGTCGAACGCAGCTCGGCAATGATTTCATTCAGAGAACTGGCGTCGGACGTGACCGGGAAAGTGATATCGCTATCGCCAAGCGAACGATACCGCTTGCCGTCTTTTGCAAAATAGAGCGGTACCAGCGGGATGTTCTCGCGCTGGACATAGCGCCAAATATCAAGCTCGGTCCAGGAGAGTAGTGGATGGATGCGCATATGTGCGCCATCCGGTAGGCTGGGATTAAAGTGGTCCCAAAATTCCGCGGGTTGATCGCGGAAATCCCAGGCGCCACCATCGGCTCGTGGGGAAAAGACACGTTCCTTCGCGCGGGTTGCCTGCTCATCGCGACGTATGCCAGCGATGACCCCTTTAAATCCGAATTCCTGAATTACGCGCTTAAGGCCGATCGTTTTGCGGGCGGCCGAGCGGGCGGCAGGTGGAAGACTCGGGTCTATTTCTTCGACCGATGGGCAGTCGCGGACAATAAGATTGAGGTTCCATTCCTTGGCATAGCGATCGCGAAACACATACATCTCCGCGAACTTCTTTCCCGTGTCGACATGTGTAACGGGGAAGGGGACGTGGCCAAGAAATGCTTTCTTCGCCAGCCACAGCATGACGTTTGAATCTTTGCCGAGCGACCATAGCATAGTAATGGGCTTAAGCCGACTATAAGCCTCGCGCAAAATATAGATGCTCTGCGCTTCGAGTTGGTCGAGATCGGTATGGGTATGCTGAATCTGGGTCATTTTTCGTCCGTGCTTTTGGATCAGCGGTGAATGCCGCATTCGGTCTTATCGGTACCGGCCCAACGGCCGGAGCGCGTGTCAGCTCCATCAGCGACGCGCGAGGTACAAGGCTTGCAGCCGATTGACTTGAAGCCGTCGTAGTAAAGTGGGTGCTGCGGTAGTTTGAACCGCGTGAATGCCACTTCGATGTCGGTCGCGTCTAACTGCGCCAATGGGTTGACCTTCACACGCCCGTCAATGCTTTCGAAAGCTGGCAACGCCAAGCGACTGCGGTTCTGATATCTCTTTCGGCCGGTGATCCACGCATCAAACGGCCCCAGTGCATTTTGAAGCGGGTCGACTTTGCGTAGTTGGCAGCAAAGGTTGGGATCAGTCCGCGACAACGTGCCGTCTGGATCATGGCGTTCAATGGAAGCGATATCGGGTTCGATCGACCGTAAGTCAGTAAACGCGAAACGACCGGCTAATATGTCGCGATACATCAGCGTTTCATCGAAATGCTTGCCAGTGTCGAGAAAAAGAACAGGCACCGTCTGATCGATCTCCGCCAAAAAATGAAGCAAGAGAACAGATTCGGCACCGAATGAGGAAACGACGGCGATTTGCTTGGGAAAAAGATGGCGGATAGCGACTTCCAGAATTGCTTGGGGACTAGAATCTCCATAGCGCCGGCTTAGGTCGTTGGCTCGTACCGCTTGATCAGAATCAAGGGATAGTGGGGTGTATGAAGTCGGATAGATTTGCATATTAACCAGAAGTAATTATCTTATAGAAAGTGTTTAATAACTTTCTGTATGTGAAATATTTAACTCTAACTACGAAATAGTCAATTGAATTAATTACCTAGTATGTGATATAAAAACTAACAGCTAATTTTTTGGTGTGAAATAGATAAAGGCAAATTAAATATAATAAATCGTTTATAATCAGTTATTTATAAAAACAATTTCCTAACATAACTGAGAAAACTTCTAAGCTTATGGCTCCATCTTATCTAAATTTTGTCTCCTCATAAATATTACTTAAATTACACGTGAATTATAGTGTCATGGTTACCTTTTCATCTTTTGCCTCTGGCAGGCCTGAGATTAACTATAATCAATACCTGTCCGAGCCATGAAAGCTCCTAATTAGGAAGGAAGATAATGGTGGGAGGTCAACAGCGATCTCGGGTCGTTATCATTGGTGGTGGTTTTGGTGGTCTGTCAGCGGCCGCGGGGTTGCGCCATGCTGCTGTCGACATCATCCTCATCGATCGGCGCAATTATCATCTTTTCCAGCCTTTGCTTTATCAGGTCGCGACCGCCGCGCTGTCGCCGGCGCAGATCGCGCAACCGATCCGCAGCATTTTACGCCGCCAGAAAAATGTTTCGGTCGTTCTCGACGAGGTAACAGGTATCGACCGGGCGGGCGGGCGTGTCACCACCGCTCGGCAAGGGCCGCTGGTCTTTGATGAGCTTGTTATCGCGACCGGGGCGTCACATGCCTATTTTGGACATGACGATTGGGCGGAAGACGCTCCTGGGTTGAAATCGCTCGAAGACGCGACCGCCATCCGCCGTCGCATCTT
>CAZLOF010000491.1:0-4051 GCA_964560745.1 uncultured Thermoflexus sp. | reverse complement strand
TACCACTTCTGCTTTAAAACTTGCACTAAATTGTTTTTTCATTGGACTATTTTATGTTCCTATCTTTAAGTGCTTTTCCTGTCCAGTTTTTGGGGTCCACTATAGGTAATGATGGATATGATGATATGGCAGGTGTTTGTGAGAAGAATTATATTAATGTTGCAGCTGTAAATGATAATGGAAATGCCTTAGATGCTTTGCCACAAACCCCTAGTGATCCTTATTCAAATCATGGGTTTCCGATTCGTTTGCTCGCACCCGGGCGACATAATGTGCCATCACTAACTGTAAATAATGGTTATCAAGTTGTTCAAGGAACTTCGTTTGCAGCTCCCGCATTAGCCGGTGCATATGCCTTAAAACTAAATGAGTTTCATAATCAAGGCTGGATCCTTCCACCAATGAGAACTGTAGTATTAGATAGCATGACGCAAGGCAGTGCCTATTTGCTGACACCGTCGACTTCGCCCTCTCATACACGTCCAGTTGTGCGCCTCCAAACTGGTTTCAACTATCCAGAATGTACATATTGTAAGATTTATATCAAAATGAATAACTTGCAAACCGGACAGAGACTTATTCAAGTTTTTTTTAAAACCAATACAGATAATACTTATAGTGAAAGTAAATCAGCTTGGGGCTATATTAATGGGAATGGGGTTTGGAATGATATAGAGATAGATCTAAGTTTAAACCCCCTATTTAAAGGGACTATTACCGGAATAAGGCTCGATCCAATAACTACTGGAACTGGACAGTTCGGTATAGACTATATTAAAATCGGAGATTATGATCGCTGGGCGTCCTATTTATTGAGTTGGGACTTTAATGGAAACAACTCTGGATGGACACTCGCTAATATTTCGGCAACTAATAATGGACAAGTTCTAAATGGAACTTCAACGAGCACAGACCCATATTTATCAATTAACACGAATTTTGCCTCTGGACGTTAAGGCAAAGGCATGAATAATAAACGAAAGAGGAAAATCCTCTTTCGTTTATTTTTATTTATATGATTTGTATCACTAACTTCTGTAAGATAACTATGAGGACAATGAAAACCATAAGGATAACGACCATATGCATTACAGGTTTGATTGCTACCTTGGGTTTTACATATCATTATCCTGCTTTTGGCATCTTAGATCAATATGATGAGGGTAAGCAAAATCAAGCAGATTGCCGCTTTGATATTGTCAAAGGCTTTGTTGATCCATTTAAAATTAATTATGAATTGTATGCACAAGACATATATAAAAATACTTTCGGGTCTTTTAAACCTGTAAATGCATATTTTATTGTGTATTGTCATTTTGAAGGGTGTATTGAAAAAGTGATCAACCTGATGAAATTACCCCAAGATAATGTGTTTTTCTTTTATTTTCCATTATCTAGAGGGGCATCTTGGATAAATATAATTCCAAATATCAGTGGACTCAACTATTTGGTCAACAAACTATGTAATATTGAGGCTAATCCGGGTCAATCCGCCTATGAGTTTCAGTTTGTGCCCGCACCGGGGTTTTTAGCACCTTGTGATGCCTGTTGGGAAGGAACCTACACAATTTATCCAGCCGGGCGTAGGCATTATTTGCCGGCGATAAAAAAGAAGTAGCGATTGGCGTTATGTAAGTGAGATGTGCTAATTAGGCATATGACAAAATTGTGTCCTATTTATAGTGACCCCAAAAACTGGCTGGGCAAGTGGTTATAATCCCCCGCCGTTATGTCCCATACACGCCTATACATCCCCGGCCCGGTCGAGGTGCGGCCCAGCATTTTGGCGGCGCAAAACAAGCCCATGATTGGGCATCGCGGCAAAGCCTTCGAGACCTTGTTTGCCGATATTCAGCATAAATTGCGCCAAGTGTTTTACACCCAAGGCCGTGTATTTATCAGCGCGTCATCTGGCACAGGGTTGTGGGAAGCGGCGGTGCGTAACTGTGTCGGCGATGGCCCAGACCGCGCAGTGTTGGCGACAGTGTGTGGCGCGTTTAGCGAGCGTTGGGCCGATGTGTGTGAACGCAATGGCAAGAACACAACGTGGTTGTGTATAACAGAGGGCAAACCTATTACGCCCGATCTGCTGCGCGTTGTTTTGAATGATCGAGTAGAAAAAAAACAGCCACCCTATGACGCGGTGACGCTGGTGCATAACGAAACCAGTGTTGGCCTGACCAACCCTTTGGCCGATTTGGTGGCGGTAATCAAAGAAGTTAGCCCCAGCACCTTAATTTTGGTCGATGCCGTCAGTTCGTTGGGTGGGGTAAAAATTGATTTTGACGGCTTGGGGCTAGATGTGCTGCTGACCTCATCACAAAAATGCTTTGGCTTGCCGCCCGGCTTATCATTCGCCGCCGTCAGTGATCGGGCACTTGAACGCGCCAAGACCATCAAACATCGCGGCTATTATTTTGATTTTATTGAATTGGAAGCGCTGTTAAAAAAGAACAATACGCCTGCCACGCCTGCTATTTCGCTCATGTTTGCGCTCGATCAGCAACTTAGCGATATGTTGACTGAGGGGTTGGAAAATCGTTTTGCCCGTCATGCACATTTGGCTCAAATTACCCGCGATTGGGCCGAAGAAATGAGGTTTGGATTGTTTGCCGAGGCCGGTTATCGTTCTGATACAGTGACGTGTGTGGCAAATACGCGCCAGATTGATGTCGGTGCGATGAATGCGTTTTTAGCCGAGCGTGGGTATGAGATTTCGGATGGTTACGGCAAACTCAAGAGCCGCACCTTTCGTATTGCGCATATGGCCGATACCAACGAGGCTGACTTGCGTGGGCTGTTAGCGGCGATGAACGAATTTTTGAGTGTGGGCTAATATAGTTGTCCAGATAAATGCCGATCGCACTATATCCCTTGCCAAGCGTAGCTTGGCAAGGGATATAGTGCAATCGGCGAAACCCCCTCGGAAAAGATTTTTCTAGATAGCTATATTACGGCGGCGATTGTAACAACATACCCATGCGCACCCGCACGGTTGCGACCATGACATCGTTATTGCTGGCACGGGCAATTTCTTCGCATTTTTGCAAATCTTCGAGGGCTTTGCGCCGGTCACGCAAATATTCATGCACGGTCGCTCGTTGATAATAAGCTTCGGCCATAGCTGGCGCAATTTCAATCAGTTTGTTGGCATCGTCGAGCGCCCGCTCAAGCAAGGTCATGCGAATATAGATTTGAGTGCGCTCGTATAAAAATTGCTGTGGCGTGACTTGGGTCTTGGCTTGGGCGAATGCGGCCTCGGCCTGACTGATATTGCCGCCCGATGTGTCGAGCGCGCCCTGCCAAATGAGCAGCAGCGGGTTGGTGGGTGATAGCGCCAGCCCAGCTTGAATAACGGCATTGGCTTGCTCGGGTTGTGAATCACGCACATGTCGTTCTGCCGCAGCCACTGCCCGCCCAATCGGGTCATCGGGGAACAAGGTATCGCGGAAAACATAGCCTAATCCCGCCAAAACCACCAGCACTGCTGCAATAATCCCCCATTGTTTGAGCGTGCGCTGCTGTTGGGCCGCCACAACTTGGTCGAGCGACCACCAGCCGCGTCGATGCTCTGGCGCTTCGGGCTGATATTCGCGCCGAAATGCGCCATAGGCTTGCTGTCCACCAAAGGCCTTGATGATTTTGGCCGCTTGTTTAATGCTGCGTTGTTCTAGCGAATTTAAGCGTTCGGTTTCAGGTCGCACATCGGTTCCAGCCTCGGACAATCTTGCGATGAGGTCATTGGCTTGTTCCAATTCGCTTAAAATTTGCCTGACATTGTCGGGCGAGATCGATGACAGCCCGATTTCGCCCGACGCAATAAAACGCCGCATTTCATCGGCTATATTGAGTGGAGCAGAGCCTTGCTGTAATTTTCCCATAAGATGCAATAACAAAAACCTGTTGAGGGTATTCTCAACAGGTTTTTGTCATTATACGCGAGCCGAGGCAGTGCGTCTAGGTTGTATAAAACGTTGCAATTTGTCTCTCACAAAGCCCGCAAAGAACACAAAGGGTTTATATTTATAAATTATTTTTGTGCTTCGTGTGG
>CAZLOF010000490.1:0-4055 GCA_964560745.1 uncultured Thermoflexus sp. | reverse complement strand
CTGTCATTCTTCCCGGCCTACGTCTACCTCATCGTGTTTGTCGTTATGGGGTTAGCCGCTTCATTGCTTGTCAGTGGTGAAGAATGGGTTAAACCACGTGTTAGCATCACGGCCTCGGGTTTGGCGGCAGCAATGGGAGCAGCGTTAGTGTTTCTACCCATTTCAACCAGCAATTTACAAACCATTCGCGCCGATATCATCTATAAACAAGCTAGCCCTTGGGATGGACAAGGCGCTGGTTTTGTAGGTGGCACGCAAAATATTCAAGGCTGGGATTTAGGCATCGAACATCATCGCCGCGCCATTCAGTTGGCCCAAAACGAAGATTTCTATTATTTATTCTTGGGCCGCGCCCTGCTCGAAAAGGCAAAAACAACCCCAAGCAAAAGCGAAAAATCTTGGGCCGATGACACTAGCATCTTAAAAGTAACCGATGATGGCCCAACCTATTGGAATCGATCACGGGTCAATCAATTGCCATCGGTGCAATTGGGGCGTGAAGACTTATTAACCGCCGCTAAAGCTGTGTTAATTGAAGCCCGCCGCATTAACCCACTCAATACCGATCACAGCGCAAACTTAGCACGCATGTGGCGACAATCGGGTGATATCACCCAAGATGCAACGCTAAAAACACAGCGCTATCAAAATTCGCTCAAAGAATACGCCACCGCCACCTCACTTAGCCCACAAAACGCCCAATTATTTAACGAATGGGCCACCTTACTTGCCTACTCGGTGGGCGATCAAAATGGCGGTATCGATAAGCTTAAGCAATCTCTAGTCATCGATAGCAAATATGACCAAACCTATTTACTGCTCGGTGACATGTATTTCCAACAAGCCCAGCGTATTGAGCAAGATCGTCAAAAAGCGGCTGCCGCCAACCCACCCGACACCGCCAAAGCCGATGAGCTAAAGCGCCAATTTGACGAAAAACTAAAAGAATCTAAGAAGATATTCAGCCAAGCGCTGGTGGTTAACCCCAATGCCACCCAAGTTTATAACGTTTTGGCGAGTATTGATCAACAACTGGGCAATTTGACTGACGCCATCAGCGCCACCCAAGCCTCGATCGATAAAAACCCACGTGACTGGGTAGGATATCGTAATCTTGCGTTACTGATGCAACAAGCCGGCCAAATTGAACCGGCCAAACAAGCGGCCCAAAAAGCCCTTGAGCTTGCGCCCAAAGACCAACAACCTGTATTGCAACAATTTGTGCAACAACTGGGAGGGAAATAATTACGAATTACGAATTACGAATTACAAATTATGAATTAATGCATCGTTTAATTCGTAATTCGTAATTCGTAATTCGTAATTCGTAATTCGTAATTCGTAATTCATAATCATGCCGCAAGATCAAATCATCCTCATTTTGTTTTTTGGGGCGCTGGTCATCGCCATTGCCCTAACACCTGTTAGTAAATGGTTAGCACCCCATTTGGGGTTGGTGGCAAAACCTCGGGTCAGAGATTTGCACACTGTGCCAGTACCGCGTATGGGTGGCGTAGCCATTTTTTTAGCGGTAATGGCTGGGGTGCTATTCTTACAGCGCACGCTCGAATTTCGCCAATTTGGGGCTATGGTATTCGCGGCGGCACTCGTATCATTTTTGGGCTTGGCCGATGATCGCTTCTCACTGAGTGCCTATGTGCGTTTAATTGCACAAATCTTAGCGGCATTGTTTGTTTGGTATACCGGTGTACGCACCCAAATGTTTACAACGGTTTGGCTCGATATTGCCCTGACCGTCGTTTGGATCGTTGGTATCACCAATGCCATGAATTTTTTGGATAACATGGATGGCTTATTGGCTGGCATTTGTGCAGTTGTTTGTTCTTTCTTTTTACTGCTGGCGGTGATGAATGGACAGTATTTGGTCGGAGCGTTATCGGCAGCCTTGGTAGGCGCGTGTATCGGCTTTTTGTTTTACAACTTAAATCCGGCATCGGTATTCATGGGTGATTCTGGCAGCATGTTTCTCGGTTTTCTCATTGCCTGTGTCGCCATTAAGTTACGTTTTGCCCAAGTGCCGGATGTATCGTGGATGGTTCCCCTCGTCGGCCTTGGACTGCCGATCTTTGACACGAGCATGGTGTTCATCTCACGCATCCGGCGTGGCAAAAACCCCTTGACCACCCCCGGCAAAGACCACACCTCGCATCGTATCGCAAATCATGGCTTTAGCCATCGTGAGGCAGTCATGATCTGTTATTTGGTTTGTGTCGCATTAGGCATTATTGCAATGCTCATTTCAATGTTAGATAAAATCTCGACATTTGTGCTCGGCGCAGTCTTATTTGCGTTTGCACTCTACATGCTTTGGTATATGGAATTTGGACCATGGAAATTAACATCAAACACTCAGACGACCGCGTCGCCGTCATCGGCCTAGGTTACGTCGGATTACCGCTTGCGGTTGCCTTTGCAAAAGCAGGCTGCCACACCATCGGGGTCGATCTCGACACCCGCAAAGTAAAACAAATTAGTGCAGGGATCAGCTATATCCCAGATGTGCCCACCAGCGATGTGGCTGAATTGACAAAAGCGGGCAAATTTATCGCCACTAACGATTATGAGATGTTGCGTGACCGCGATGCCATCTTCATTTGCGTGCCCACCCCCTATGACGCGATGCGTGCGCCCGATTTAAGCTTCATCATCAGCGCCGCCGAAAGCATTCAAAAATGCCTTAAACATGGGCAAATGATCATTCTGCAAAGCACCACTTACCCGGGCACCACCGAAGAAATTGTGCAACCCATTCTCGAACGCACCGGCATGAAAGCCGGTGTCGATTTCGATCTGGCCTTTTCGCCAGAGCGCATCGATCCAGGCCGCGTCGATTTTACGGTCAAAAACACACCCAAAGTGGTGGGCGGCATGACCCCCGCCGCCACCGAACGCGCCACTGCCTTATTAGCCAAAATCGGTGCCCCAGTTCACCCGGTGTCGTCGCCGCGTGCCGCGGAAATGACCAAATTGCTCGAAAATATCTTCCGCTCGGTTAATATTGCCTTGGTCAACGAGTTGGCCCGGATGAGCGAGCGTATGAATATTGACATGTGGGAGGTGATCAATGCCGCCAAAACCAAACCCTATGGCTATATGGCCTTCACCCCCAGCGCCGGGGTGGGTGGACATTGTATTGGGGTTGACCCCTATTATTTGTCGTGGAAAGCCCGTGAATACGATTTTTATACCCGTTTCATCGAATTGGCCGCCGAGGTCAATCAGTCGATGCCCTTTCATGTCGTATCGCTGATCGAACGCGCCCTCGGCAACAATTTTAAAGCCATCAACGGCTCGAAGGTGCTGGTGTTGGGGGTGTCGTTTAAACGCGATATTGACGATGCCCGCAATTCACCCGCCGAGCGCGTGATGGAATTATTGGTCACCCGCAATGCCATCGTCGATTATCACGACCCTTATGTGCCAAAATTTCATATTGGCCCCGATGTTTTTCATCGTGAACAACGCAACTTTAGCTCACAGCCTTTAACTGAGGCGTTGTTAAAAACGGCGGATTGTGTCGTCATTACCACCGGCCATAAAGTTGTCGATTATCACTTCGTTGTCAAACACGCTCGCGCTATCGTTGATACTTGCAACGCCACCGAATATGTAAAAGTTGGCAAAGAAAAGATTTTAAGGCTAGGCAGCGGGGTCAGCGCCTAATCTTTCAAATTACTGAGAAGGTGCCGAATGTCGAAATCACGATATGGCTTTTGCTGGCATGGGCTTTGCCCATGCCAGCAAAAGCCATATCGTGATTTCAACATAAATTTATTTTACTTTCCCCATATTTATTGAGAAGATACCCATATTTGGTATAACATACCGCCTACATGTTTTCTCAGCTACGCAAATTGGCCGGGCACAGTTTAATGTATAGCCTGGTCAATGCACTCACCAAATTCATCAATTTTTTATTATTGCCACTTTATACCCGCTTGCTGACTGAAAGTGAATATGGCACCCAAGACCTTGTGCTAACCACCTTATCGTTAATTGGAATTATAAGCTTTTTGGGTATTGATGCAGCTGTG
>CAZLOF010000489.1:0-4072 GCA_964560745.1 uncultured Thermoflexus sp. | reverse complement strand
CGAAATTCGACTGCGCCGCTGAGTGCTGAGAGTTGAGGGTTGAGGGTTGAGGGTTGAGCCTTGCCACTTGCCACTTGCCACTTGCTACTTGCCACTTGCCTTACGCTGGGTTCGGCATCAATAAGCGCGAAGACCCGTTCGCAGGCTGAGAGGCCACTTTGAATTTGGCTCCAAAACGAGGCGAGGTTGGTGAGCGGGAACCAAAATCGGCTGAGGCTAATGATGAACAAATACCATACGCCGACGCTGATTGTGCCAGCGCCCACAAAATGTCCCCCAACATACATCATGATAGCAGTGCCAATGCCTTCAAAGGCATTGAGGGTGGGGAAAATATTAGACATCACCACGCCGCGCCGCAGGTTAACCGTGTAAGAGTGGTCATTAATCTTTTGGAAGGCTTGATACATGACCGATTCTTGGCGAAAATTTTTGGCAATACGCATCCCGGCCACCATTTCTTGAATTGAGGCATTGACCTCACCGACGACGCGGAAGCTGCTGCGCGTGACTCGCCGCGCCCCACGCCGAAATAACACGCCCATTATGATGACGACAGGGGCCATTGCCAGCAACGTAAGCGCCATTTGCCACGACACGCTAAACAAATAAATGGTTAGCACAATGAGAATGGCAAATTGGGTGACGAGATCGGCTAAAAGGTTAGAAACTTGGGCTAGCTCTTGGGTGTCGCCGCTAATGCGGCTGATGATTTTGCCCGATTGATATTTGTCGAAGAACGAGAGGTCGTGCCGAATGACGGCATTGAAGGCATCGTGTCGCAACGCGCTGATGACATCGGAGACCAGACGGGCTGTAAGGCGGCGGCGGGCAAAATTGCCCAACCAGTTAAGCACGGCTACACCCAGCAAAAACACGATTAATAGGGCGATGGTGTTGGTCATGCTGCCATTTGATGCGCCAGCAATCACTTCGTTGCGCAAATTATCGAGGCTGCGCGAGACAATGACGGGGTCGAGAAACCCGATTGCCGTGATGCCAAGAATGACCGCCACCAGTGCAATCATGCGGCGGCGTTGGGGGGCATAGTAAGCCATGAGCCGTTGCACCAAGGTGCTGTCGGTATAGCTGCGGTCGTAGGATTCTGCATTGAGACCAAGAAACATAGTATAAAAATATTTTAAGGTTATCCCAGTGTTTTTTCAATATTGAGGGGTGTTTCTAAAAGATGTAATGCCGAAATCATTATCATTTTGCGTTTGACATGGGCTTTGCCCATGTCAAACGCAAAATGATAATGATTTCGGCGAAAATTTATTTTATCTACTATTATGCCCCTTCAATGGAAGGACCTAGTGTGAGCATACTGTCAGTCTAATCAAAAATCGCTTTGTAAGCCCGTGATGTCTTAATGAGTTCATCATGATTGCCGACTGCGTCGATGCGACCGTGCCGCAGCACCACGATCAGATCGGCCCAACGAATTTGCGATAGTCGATGCGTGATGATGAAGGTGGTGCGGCCTTGGGCCGCCCGCAACATGGCGCGTTGAATCTGGTCTTCGGTGGCGCTATCGATAGCGCTGGTCGAGTCATCGAGAATGAGAATACGCGGGTCGGTGAGAAAAGCGCGGGCAATGGCGATACGCTGGCGCTGCCCACCTGATAGCGTCACCCCGCGTTCACCCACGACGGTGTTATACCCCTCTGGAAACTCGCTGATGAATTGATGGGCTTGGGCCGCCTTGGCGGCGGTTTCTATTTGCGCTTGGCTGGCCCCGGCAACGCCAAAGGCAATATTTTCGGCAACGGTGCGCGAAAATAAAAATACATCTTGTTCAATAATTGAAATCTGCTGACGCAAAGTCGCCAAATCCCAATCACGAATATCGACACCATCGATCAATACTGCCCCGTCTTGCGGGTCATACATACGATTGATTAATTTGATGATGCTGCTTTTACCAGAACCGGTTTGCCCGACAATGGCAACAATTTGCCCAGCTTTTACTTTAAATGATAGGTTTGAGAGGGTGGGCGTTGCGGATGGAGCGTAGCCAAATGTGATATTGCGAAATTCCACATCGCCCCGCATGACCGCCTGATAAGTGGCTGGTGGTGATGTCTTGGCGTGATCGTTTGCAAGTTGGGGCTTTGCGCTTTCAGCTTCATCACGCATTAATTCCAACATGCGTTTGGCCCCAGCCAACCCAAGTGCAAGTTGGGGGTAGGCAAATTGTGAGGCGAAAGTGGGGAATTGCAACAACATGAGCAACATGACAAAGGCAATGGCATCTCCAATTCGCAATTGGCCTTGCGAGAATAGCGCGAAAGCCATCAAAATACCGGCGGCCATTGTCAGGCCAAATAAGAGCGCGGGTAAAAAACGGGCTTCGAGATCGCCTTGTGCCACCGATGCATCGCGCCAATTTTTTAGGCTTTGGTCGAATCGGGCTGATTCGCGGGCTTCTTGGGCTGCGCCTTTAACGGTCTCAATCCCTTCAATCGATTCGGCTAAAACACTGTTGAGTTTGCCAAAATTGCGGCGCACAATTTCGGTGCTGGGGCGCAGTTGCTTTAAATAATGGGACACCAAAAAGATATAACACAGTACATAACCCAGCGGTACCACAATTAACCAAGGGTGAATGCGGGGCGCAAATAAGATCGCCATTAAAATAAATGCGCCAGAGCCGATGCTGATATTGACCCCGGGGGTCATAAACAGGCCAATTTCGCGCACATCGTTGGTGCAACGCGCCATTACATCGCCGATGGATTGGCGGTCGTGAAACGACATTGATTTGCCGATGAGGCTGGCATATAACTCGGCCCGCATATCGCGCTCGAGGCGCTGGCCAATTAGCTCGGATGAGAAGTTGCGCCAGAATTGTAAGACAGCGCGGCCTAATTGCGATAGCACAATGGCGGCCATCGCCCAACCCAGCATGGCAAAATCGGGGGTGTCTTGGGCGATGGCATTAAACGCCATGCCGACTGAAAATGACATCACACTCGCACCACCGGCGTTGCCCAAAGCCCCTACGATGATGCCGATAAACCAGCGCCAATGTCGCCGAATATGTGAGTAAATCCAGCGTCCGGGGCTGCTGCGGTCAGATTTCCAAGGATGTTCGATGTGAAATTCGGCGGTATAGGTGAGAGGGGAGACAGAAGCCATCATATTGGTTTATTGAGAGAAAGCGTGAAGTATATGCCTGATATGCACATGGTAATATTTAGCGCATCGTTTTAAGGTCGCTTTGTATCTTCTGAATATTGAGGGTAAACGGGGTAAACCCCAAGCATGTAATGTCAAAATAACTATATGGCCTCTGGGGGCAGGGCTTTGCCCTGCTCCCAAAGGCCATATAGTGATTTTGACGAAAATTTGTTTTATTCACCCCGTTTTATTAAGAAGATACTATATTGATGCCTAAAGACGCTTTGTTAAATTAAAATTTAAAGGACACAACCAAAGTGAGCAAAATATCATTCAACGGAAGTATATTAATTTTAGGCTGCGGCTCGGTTTCGCAATGTTTGCAGCCATTGCTATTGCAAAACCTCGATATTGATTTTAAGAAAATAACCATCATGGATTTTTTGGACATGCGGCATACCGTGAAAGACATGTTAGATGCTGGTGCTAGTTATGTGCAAGAGCGAATTACCCGTGACAATATGGATGAGGTATTGGACGAATATGTTGGCGTTGGCGATATGTTGATCGATTTGGCTTGGAATATCGATTGTTGCGAGATTATGCAATGGTGTCACGATCATACCGTGATGTATATCAATACTTCTGTTGAAATTTGGGATCCCTACGAGGCGGCAGGCGAAGTCACCCCGATGGACCGCACCTTGTATGTGCGGCATATGGCGCTACGCCGGATGGCGAATAAATGGACGACCCCCGGCGCTACTGCGGTGATTGAACATGGCGCAAACCCCGGGCTTGTTAGCCATTGGACCAAAGTTGCATTAGAAGATATTGCCCGCGAAGCGCTGACCTTGGGTCGCCAACGCAAACCCGTATTGAATAAACGCGACACGACTCGCGTTGAAAGTTATTTGGCTGACCAAGACTGGGCGCGTTTGGCCATGAC
>CAZLOF010000488.1:0-4078 GCA_964560745.1 uncultured Thermoflexus sp. | reverse complement strand
AACCAAGATCTCAAGATACTGATGTTATCCGCTTAGCGCTAAAAAACTATAGCAAAAATCCTTTTCTACCCACACACTATAAAGTTTGGAGGAATTACAAACGTCTATTTGGGGTTATGTTTCTAGCAACAGATATTGAAAATCATATAACCTGCACGGATTTATGCAAAAAACTAGCGGACGATAAATCAGAAGTAAATTCAGACGATTATCTACTTAATTTTGCTAGAAAATTCTACTATCCCTCCCCTGTTTTTGACGATTATGACATCAAATCGCCACAAATTTTCCCTGTAGTCGCAATAATAAAATTCTTACTCGCAAATTATTTGAAAAAAAAAGCCTTTATTTCAGTTAATGAAGTTCGTGATTATCTGATTGGAAATAACGTTACTGGATTTGAAAACATTGATTTTTATCGATCCCTAACCCCTCGAAATACTCCAGTCGATATTCGTCAAGCACGAGAATTAATTAAATTTATTAGTCAATTTTCATTTCTAAAATGGGATAAACCCAATCTATATCTAGAAGTTGAAAACGAAGATGAAATCAAGCAAATATTACAGCTCATTACACCTGATACCACGCCTCGGTTTTCTGATCCCAACAAAGAAATATTAAGATTAGGACAGGATTTTCAACCCACTTCTTTTATTAACTTAACAACAAAGTTGTTTAACATGCCAGATATTGAGTTTGTAGAAGGAAACAAAGTCCGTATCACCCATCTTCGTACAGAAAGAAGCTCAAAACTTAGAGATTTTTTCTTTTCATACCATCCTAATCCTCATATATGCGATATGTGCTTGATGGATACATTACGGAAGTACCCTTGGGCAGATCGAATTGTAGAGCTTCACCACTTACTTCCCCTAAGTTCGCCGTTAAGAGTTGAAGAAGATAAAACGTCACTCAAAGATATTGTTGGTTTATGTCCAACATGCCATCGAGCAACTCATAAATTCTATAGTTATTGGCTTAAACAAAATAAGCTAAAAGATTTTCGAGAATATGAAGAAGCAATTTTTGTTTATCAACAAGCAAAAAAGAAGGTGAAACTATAATGGATTATTTAGCACCTCATACCAAATCACTACAATCGGATTTGTTTGTTGATTTAAACTTTAATGAATCATTAAGGCACGAAAATCTTATCAACAAACAAATTCAATTATTAAACGATTGCATCGTAAACGGCAAAAATCTTGCGTCAATGCTCAAAGCATATGAAATGAAATATGACGATTTGCGTTATATAAAAAACAACAAGCCTTATATACTGAATAAAAAATTCTTCTCACTCACAGATTTTAGAGAAGCAGAAAATCAAATTCCAGTAATCAGCTTCTTTTCTGGTGCTGGTGGGCTCGACCTTGGATTTGAAGCTAGCGGCTTTTCGCACAAACTTTTAATTGAAAAAATACCATTGTTTAGAGAGACTATTAAGCGTAATCGTCCTGAATGGAAAGTAATTTTAGCCGACATATCAATAACAGAAATGTTGATTGAGTTAATAGCATCTGAAATAGATCGTTCACCATTTGAAGGGGTTTTTATTGGAGGGCCGCCTTGTCAACCATTTTCAATAGCATCTAATCAACGATTTAACAAAAACGGTGATAATTTTAAACGAGTAGGTTTTGCCCATGAAACTAATGGGAACTTGCTATTTGACTATATCCAATTAATTAAACATTTTAAACCACGCGCATTTTTAATAGAAAATGTCCCTGGTCTAATGGAAATTGATGGTGGCGAACAAATTCAAAATGCCTATCAAATGCTTGAAGAGAGCGGTTACACCCTAAACAAACCTCTCGTCTTACGCGCTGATTACTATTATGTACCACAACAAAGAACAAGATTATTTATTATCGGTAATCGGGTGGGAAAATGTTTTAATCCACCACAACCCTCGTTATCCTCTTTAGCGGTAGGCGCTACTTTTGCTCTTAATGTCGATCAATTAGAAAATCATATTACACGAGAGCACACTGCCGAATCTATCTTCAGATATATGCAACTTGATTATGGCAAACGCGATAAATTAGGTCGAGTTGATCGTCTAGACCCACATCAACCTTCAAAAACAGTTATTGCTGGTGGGACTAAAGGTGGTGGGAGATCACATCTTCATCCTTATATTCCCAGAACTCTTTCCGTTCGTGAGTCTGCACGAATTCAGACATTTCCTGATGATTATATATTTGCCGGCCCAGTTGCACGACAGTTCACACAAGTTGGAAATGCTGTCCCACCTATATTAGCTGCACAGATTGCAAATGCAATGAAAAAAAGCTTTTTTTATTAGCCTTTATTTGTTAAGATTGTAAGGCATTTCGTTTTAACACACATAACAAATAAAACCTAAATAAAAAATTCATATCTTCTGTTTATTTGTAATTTATCCCAATTAAAATAATATGTCGATCATCAACACTCCAGCCAAAACTTTATTGTCAGTTACTCCCCCCCGCCGAGGCATCGACCTCGTTCGTGATCCCTTTTGGAATAAAGGCACTGCATTTAGCGAAGCAGAGCGTGATGCATTAGGACTGCGGGGGCTGCTATCGCCTCGCATTGCCAACATTGGTGACCAAGCCGAGCGCGTTTTAGCCAGCCTTGAAAAATGCGCCACCGATTTCGACAAATACATTTATTTGATGAATTTGCGCGAGCGTAACGAAACCCTCTTTTTTAGGGTGTTGGTCGATAACCTCGAAGCATTGATGCCAATTGTTTACACACCCACCGTTGGGCGCGGCTGCCAAGAATTTGGGCGCGTGTTTCGCCGCCCACAAGGCTTGTTTATTTCGCACCGCGATGCTGGCAAGGTAAAAGAGGTATTACGCAATTGGCCCATCGACGATGTGCGCTGTATTGTCGTCACCGATGGCGAGCGCATTTTGGGACTGGGTGATTTGGGCTTAAATGGCATGGGCATCCCCGTCGGCAAATTGGCGCTTTATACGGCTTGTGCGGGCATTCACCCCATGCAATGTTTGCCCATTGCTATTGATGCCGGAACCAACAACGAGGCCTTGCTCGAAGACCCGCTCTATATCGGCGAACCCATTCGCCGCATCGAGCGCCCCATCTACGATGCGTTGATTGATGAATTTGTGCAGGCGGTAAAAGAAGTTTGGCCCAAAGCCTTATTGCAATGGGAAGACTTCGGCAACAGCAACGCTTTTCGTTTTTTACATCACTATCAGCCGCAAATTTGCTCATTTAATGACGATATTCAAGGAACCGCCAGCGTGGTGTTGGCTGGGATTTATTCGGCGTTGCGTATTAGCGGCAAAAAACTCACCGAACAACGCTTTTTATTTATGGGTGCTGGCGAGGCAGGGATCGGTTGCGCCGATTTGATTGTGTCGGCATTAATGGCCGAAGGCATGAGCGAGGACGAAGCCCGCAAAACCTGTTGGATGGTGGACTCAAAGGGTTTGGTTGTAAACAGCCGCAATGACCTGACCGCGCACAAACTGCCATATGCCCACGCACATACACCGATTAAAGATTTTATGGGGTCGGTGCTCGAACTGCGCCCTTCGGCCATTATTGGCTTGTCGGGCAGTGGCAAATTTACCCAGCCAATGGTCGAGGCCATGTGCGAATTTAACGAGCGCCCAATGGTGTTTGCCTTGTCGAACCCCACCAGCAAATCAGAATGCACCGCCGCGCAAGCCTACGAATGGTCGGAGGGCAAAGCCATCTTCGCCAGCGGCAGCCCATTTAACCCAGTCGATTACAACCAGCAAACCTTTGTACCCGGCCAAGGCAACAACGCCTATGTATTCCCCGGGGTCGGTTTGGGCATTATCGTCAGCCAAGCCAAGATCGTGACCGATGAAATGTTTTTTGTGGCGGCCCGCACACTGGCAAACATCGTCACCCAGCAAGACCTTGCGCTTGGGCGTATTTACCCAGCCCTCAATCGCATCCGTGAAATTTCGGCAGCCATTGCCGCCGCCGTGTGCGAGGTCGTCTATACACGTGGCCTCAGCAACAAAGCCCGCCCCGCCGATATCATGGCCGAAGCCAAGGACTTCCTGGCGTGGACGCGCAAGCA
>CAZLOF010000487.1:3648-4085 GCA_964560745.1 uncultured Thermoflexus sp. | reverse complement strand
GCAGCGCCGCCCAGACCAGTTCGGGCACGCTGCGCAGCGCGTTGAGCAGCAGGCGCGCCACGCCGCGCGCGCGGGCGGGGTCGTGCGCGTGGGTGCGGGCGGCAGGGAGTGCCAGCAGCAGGCCCAGCACGGCGGCGATGAGCGTGCCCAGGGCCGACATGGCCAGGGTTTCCAGCGTGGCCTGGCCCACGCGCGCCAGGAACGCGGGCGTGGTGACGGGGTGCAGCAGCTCGCCCACAAAGCGGCCCATGCGCACCCAGGCGTCCCACGAGGCCCATTGCGCCAGGCGCAGATCCAGCGTGGCAAAGCTGGCAAGCACCAAGAGCAGGATGCCCGCAGTCAGCCAGCAGGCTTTGCAGCGCGCGTCGAACAGCGGCGGCGGGAGCTGCTGCGGGGGTGGTGTCTTTGCGGGATCACTCATATGTATCAAGCCAGGT
>CAZLOF010000487.1:0-3638 GCA_964560745.1 uncultured Thermoflexus sp. | reverse complement strand
GTCATGGGGGTCAGGCCAGATTGCGCCGCAGCGCGGCACTCATGCGGTCGGCCAGGGCCACCAGCAGCATGAAGACAAGCAGGATGCTGGCGACCTCGGAGCCATTGAACATCTTCATGGAGCCGTCCATGAGCTGGCCCAGGCCGCCCGCGCCCACGAAGCCCAGCACCGCGCTGGAGCGGATGGCGCATTCCCAACGGTACACGGTGTAGCTGGTGAGCTCGCCCGCGTTGTGCGGCAGCAGCCCGTAGAAGAAGGCCTGCAAGCGCCCACTGCCGTTGCGCAGCAGGCTGGTGGTGGCATGGGTGTCGCCGCTTTCCAGGATGTCGGCATACACCTTGCCCAGCATGCCGCTGTAGGTCAGCGCAATGGCCAGCACCCCGGCCGCAGCCCCCAGGCCTACCACGCGCACCCACACCAGGGCCCACACCAGCTCGGGTACGCTGCGCAGCACCAGTGCCGTCCAGCGGGCACCCTGGCGCAACGCTGCAGGCAGCGGGGCCATGCGTCCGCTCAGGGCCGACACTGACAGCACGCGCACCGAGAGCAGTGCCAGCGGCACAGCCAGCAGCAGCGCCAGCGCCAGTCCGGCGGTGGCCATGGCGACCGTGCGCCAGGTTTCCTGCAACAGGATGCGCAGAAATTCGGCATCGCTGCGCGGCGGGAAGAAGCCCGCCACAAAGTGCCCGGCCGGGGCCAGCGCTTCACCATCCAGCAACCAGGGGCGGAACTCGGTCCACACACCCATGGGCCACAGCAACACCACGGCGGCCAGCGTCCAGAAAAGGCGTGTGCGCCAGGCGGGGTCACGCTGGGGCGTGGCTGAAGTGGGTGGCATGGGGGCTGGGTGCAGCACGGGCATGGGTGGGCGCTCAGCCTCTCAGCGGCAGTGCATGGCCACCGGGGCCGGTGCTGCGGCGGGCACGTCCATCCAGTGCGCGGGTGGCGCAGCGGTGAGTTCATCCAGGTGCTGCGCATAAAGTGCCTGCAACCGCGCCGGTGTGACCTCGGAGGCTGGCAGGTCGAAGGCCACTGCACCGTCGCGCAGGCCCACGATGCGCGGGAAGTGCTTCAGCGCCATATCTACCTGGTGCAGCGTGGCCACCAGCGTGGCGCCGCGTTCCTGCGCCGTGCGCGTCAGGGTGTGCAGCGCCTGACGCGCGCGCGTGGGGTCCAGGGCAGACAAAGGCTCGTCCACCAGCCACAGGCGCGCCTGCGCCACCAAGAGGCGCGCCAGGCCCACGCGCTGGCGCTCGCCACCCGAGATGCGGTCCACCCGATCGAACAGCTTGTCACCCAGATCGAAAGCGGACAGCGCCCGGTGCGCCAGGGGAATGTCCTGCGGGTAGAACAGGCTGCGCAGGCTGGACCACAGCGATTCATGCGGCAGCCGCCCCGCCAGCACGGCCGTGACCACACGCTGGCGCGGAGGCAGCGGCGGCACCTGCGGCGCCAGAAAGAGCGCGCGGCGCAGCGCCTGCAACGCAGCGGGGCTGGCACCCCACGGGTCCACCCCGTCCAGCCGCAACGCACCCCGGCTGGGCGGCAGTGCGCAGGCCAGCACTTGCAGCAGCGTAGTCTTGCCCGCGCCCGAAGGGCCAATGACCGCCAACTGCTCCCCCGCCTGGATCTGCAACTGCTCCACGCGCAGTGCAGCAGTGGCACTTGGTGCAGCAGCCGGGTGGCGGGCCTGGAGGGACTGGAGATCAATCCTCATAGAACAAAAATGGCTATTCCGCCCATGAATAAAGCGCAAGCAGCTATCAAAACAATAGCAAATGAGACCACTCGCGCGCTTTACTTCAACAAACCTGCGCTGCGTGCCGCCTGCTCGATGCCTTGGTAGTTCTCGGCCTTGGTGGGAATGAAACGCGTGGCACGCTGCAGGCCCAGGATTTCCTTGCCCTCGGGCGTGCTGGCATCAAGCTGGAGGAAGGCCTGGGCCAGCTTCTCGCGCTGGGTGGCGGGCATGTCGGCATGCACGGTCCAGTTGTAGTCGAAATAGCTGGGGGTGGTGTAGAACACGCGCACCTTGGAGCTGTCCACCTTGCCCTCGGCCACGAATTTCTCCCACACCGAGATGTTGAGCGCACCGGCATCGACCTTGCCCGCGGCCACGGCGGCAATGGTCGCATCGTGCGCCCCCGAGAACGCCACGCGCTTGAAATCGCGCTCCGGATCGATGCGGGCCTGCAGCAAAAAGCTGCGCGGCATGAGGTGGCCCGAGGTGCTCGACGGAGAACCAAAGCTCACGCTCTTGCCCTTGAGGTCGGCCAGGCCCTGGATGGTGGGCTGGGTGGTGATGAAGACCGAGCGAAACGCCGCGTCTTCCGCGCGCTGCACCAGGGGCACGGCCTTGCCGCCCGAGCGGATATTCGCCTGCACGTAGGTGAACCCCCCGTACCAAGCCAGATCGACCTGCTTGTTGGCCAGGGCTTCCACGGCAGCGGCGTAGTCGGTGACGGGGGTAAACACGACCGGCTGGCCCAGTGCCTTTTCCAGGTACTTGACCAACGGCGCAGCCTTGCGCGCAAGTTCGGTGGGCGATTCGTCCGGAATCGCCGTGACACGCAGTTGCGCCTGGGCCACCCCGGTCGCCATGGTCATCGCCAGCAACACCAACGCATGACACCCCCAACCCTTGACTTTCTGAATCATCTCTTTTCTCCAATCATGAAAACACGCACCGAACGGGGCTGCCGCCCCATCAGAACACCAGCGTTGACCACTCAGGATCAAGGGCCCTTACCACAAACGCAGTGGCACCGGCCCCGCCGGTGCACTCGGGAATCAAACCGTCCAGCGCCAACGCACGTTCGTGCAATGCCATGGAGCAAGCCAGAAAGCGTGCTCCCATGTCGCTGACGCTGCGCATGTGATCCAGCACGCTGCGTGGGCTGCCGGTGCTGGCAAAGACACTTGCTGCCACACCGGAAAAGGCCCCGCAAACCCTGTGGGAAGCAGCACGGCGGCTGCAAGGACAGCAGGACATCACCATCGAACACCTCGGTGGCGCGCTCGAGCCCCAGCTGGGCGCGCAAGCGCAGGCATGCATGGCGCATTGTCCGCAATACCACTGGCATGGTGCCGTGGCACACGGCGACACCCTGCGGGCCATCGCTCAGGCCCATGTCCTGGTGCACACCAGCCGCATGGAAGGCGGCGCGCATGTGATTCTGGAGGCCGTGTGCAGTGGCACCCCCGTGTTGGCCTCGCGCATCCCTGGCAATGTCGGCATGCTGGGGGAAGACTACCGCGGCTATTTCACGCCTGGCGATGCAGAAGCACTGGCCCAGTTGCTGCGGCGTTGCCGCGATGAAATGTCACAGCCGGAAGGCTTGTACGCCCAATTGCAGCGCCAATGTGCGGCACGTGCGCCCCTGTTTGCGCCGCACACAGAAAGCGCGGCGGTGCGCACACTGGTGCACGATCTGCTGGCCGACGCAACAGCCCGCCCCTGACGGGTTCGCCTGGGGGCCGGTGGGCAGCGCGACGAAGCACCCACAGCAGCGCTGCACGAGACGCACAAGACGCACAAGGGACTTATTCAGCGTCGCCTCATGGCAGCAAAATCGTCGATCCGGTGGTCTTGCGCGCCTCCAGGTCGCGGTGTGCCTGTTGCACCTGGGCCAGCGGGT
>CAZLOF010000486.1:0-4086 GCA_964560745.1 uncultured Thermoflexus sp. | reverse complement strand
TTTTAACGATATTGTGCCTTTTTGGTTTGATGTTGGCTCTATTGGGGGGTTAACGGCAGGGTTAGGCGGTGGTTTTACCGCCCGATTCGATTACACTTACCAATCATGAAAATCATACGCATTTGCATTTATAAACCACAAAAACTAAACCAACACTTTAACCAAAGCGACATGGTTGTCACGATTGAAACCGACACCGGCCTGATTGGCATCGGCGAAGGCGGCAGCCGCGACACACTTGAGCAATGTGGCGCCATGCTCATCGGCCAAGACCCACGCCAAATTCAACATTTATGGCAATTAATGTATCGCGGCTGGTTTTACCCGGCTGGGCGCGAAAAGGTTCATGCCCTCGGTGCGCTCGATCTGGCGTTGTGGGATATCAAAGGCAAAATGTTGGGTGTGCCTGTCTACGAGCTTTTGGGCGGTTTAACCCGCAATTATGTCGAGTGCTATGCCACTGGCTTCCCTTGGCAAGGCTCACATGCCGATACTGCACGGGCTTGTGTCGAGGCTGGCTTTCGCGCTTATCGCACCGCCGTCGCCGACCCCAAAGATGGTATTTTTCATGCGCGGCACATGGTCGAGCAAACCGCCGAAAATTGCCGCGAGATTGCCGAGGCCGTCAAAGGACGTGGAGAATGGTCGATTGATTTTCACACCCGCCTCGATTTGGCCGATGCTGTGCGGCTGTGTGGCTTGATCGAGCCACTCAACCCCTTGTTTGTCGAAGACCCATTGCGCTCAGAAAACCCACAGGTGTTAGCCGCGCTGCGCACCCAAGTAAAAACACCCGTCGCGGTGGGCGAGCAATTTGGCGACCGCTGGGATGTGAATGAACTAGTCGAAAAACACCTCATCGACTACACCCGCGTCACCCTGCCCAATGTCGGTGGCATCACTGAATGGGTAAAAATTGCGGCCTTGTGCGAGACCCATTATGTCGGCATGGTTCCGCATTTCACGGGGCCAATTGCTTTGGCCGCGCTGGTGCATGTGCTAGGCAGTTCGCCCATGCCCGTTTTTACCGAAGTGACAGGCACAGGTGTGAAATTGCCGCATCACCTCAAGGCCGCCGCCGATTTTAGGGATGGCAAACTATGGCCCAATACGCGCCCCGGGTTGGGGGTTGAATTTGACCCAAAGGGGGCAGAATTAATCGGCGAAATCACACAGCCTCATGCCCCCATCCCCACCTATCGCCGCCCCGATGGCTCATTGACGAATTGGTAAAGCATTTCACGCAAAGCCGCAAAAGCGCAAAGGTTAAAAAGCAATCTTTGCGACTTTGCGGCTTTGCGTGAAACAAAATCTGGGCTAGGCCGCCCCAAACTCATTATTAACCGCCTGCACCAAGGCCCGCATATAGGCAATGGAGTAGGCCGCGCCAACACGTGGCCCGCCTAACATGGCCGGAATATGGTCGGGAATAATACAGCCATCAAAATTGACTTCACGCAAGGCCCGCATCACTTTATGCATGTCTTGATAGCCGTTGTCGATCAAGGTCTCAACCCAAGGTTCTGGCATCGGGTTCGAGACATTGCGAAAATGCACTTTAAACAGCTTGTTTTGCGCCGCAAAATGCTTGATCGCCTCAACTACCCCAACGCCCATGCCAACAGTGCCCCCTTCTAGCCAACACCCCACACACAAACACACCCCAATATTGGGGCTATCGGCAATCTCCATCGCCTTTTTATAACCCTCAAAATTGCCAAACATACAACGTGGCACCCCGCCCAGCGCATAAACCGGCGGGTCATCAGGGTGAATGCCGATGCGCACGCCAGCATCCTCGGCCACCGGTGCAATTTGGCGAATCAAATGGGTGTAGTTGTCCCACAATTCTTCTTCGCTATACAAACGTCCGTGCGTCAACTCGCCAGCATAAGTCTTATCAACCCAACGCCCAACGGCATTGTTTAGGTCAAGTCGCCGTGCCTCCATCCCACCGCGCCCTTTGGTGGATGCCGATGACCAAATGCCATTGGCCATGTGCGCATAGGTGTTGTAATAAATACCTGCCGCGCCGATGTTTCGAATAAACTGCTTAAATTCTTCGACCTTTGCATCGCGCCCGGGCAAATTAAGGGTGATTTCGGGCACATTATGCACCCCAAGATTGGTAATGCGATAAATTTTGAGGCCATAATCGCCAAAACGCTTGACGAGGCCTTTATAAAAATCGAGTGAATGCTGTTGCGCGTCTCGAATCCCCACCATCGCCCATTCGACCCCCAATTGCTGAAAAAACTGTAAGTCTTCGTCGCTAGCATCGGCATTGGTTTGAATGGCAATTTGAATGCCCTCGGTGCTTGAATAATAGCCAGGTACGGCCCGCATGGGAATTTGGTTAGTGTTTGTCATGATCGTTATATCTGAATTGCCATTGATCATATATCAAACATAGTCAAATAGACACAATATGAACGCTTTGTTGCTTTCAATGTTTACCCACACGAAATATATACAATTGGTCTATACCCGCAACCGTGCAGGCAACAAAGGCCGCAGGGTTTGTTGCTCGGCAATGGTGAGGGTGCGTAGCCCAAGCACCACCGCAAGATATACCAACAACCCCAATAGCATACCCGTGCCCATCCAGCCCATTTGCGCCAAGATAAAGGTAATGCCCGCCATCAACCCTGCTCCTAAAAATGGCTTAGCCAACACCTGCACCCAATTCACCACGCAAATGTGCCGCCGCACATAGAAATAAAAGGTGAACAATTGCACCAATTCTGACAAGGCCGTAACGACGGCAGCCGCGATAAAGCCATAGATTGGAATGAGCAAAATATTGGCAATGATGTTAAACGCAACCGCCCCAATAAAAGCACGGGTAAGCTGGCGTTGCTGCCCCGCCGCAATCAGGGCATAATTGGTCACGCTGTTGATCCAGCCGATCGGCATATGCCAAATCACAATCGCCAACCCAATCGCCCCTTGTGGCAAATAGGCACTGCCGCCAATGATATCGATCAAAATCGGCGCAGCAAATGACACCATAACGCTAAGCGGCAAGGCCACCATCAACAATAATTTCACCGCCAGCACATAGGCCCGCGCTAATGGGGCATTACTCGCATCGATTTTGTCGCTGACAATCTCACGCGCAGCCATACGTGACATGGCCGGAAACAAGGCTTGCGTAAATAGCGATGGAATAATGTTAAAAGCATCGACATATTTATAACCCGCGCCATAGTAGCCAACTTGGGCTGCGTCACGGGTAAAAGCCTTGATGAGTGGCACATCGATACGCCAATAAATGGTCGAAAGCAGGTGGTTAACCATGAGCGGCCACGCCTCTTTGATGATTTGACGCTTAGGGGTTTTGCGCTCGGCTTCATCCATATTCAAACGCAAATCAGCCAGCGTAAACTTTAAATGCAGCACCTGCATGGCGGCAATCGCTAACAAAACCAAAGTCACCAAATTGGTGATGACAGACACAATAGCCAAACCAACGATACCCCACCCAAACGCCAGCAAGGCAATGGCTCCAAAAACCACTTTGACCAAGGCGCTTACAATTGTCAAGGCCGAAGGCACTTCGGGCTTTTCATAGGCAAAAAATAAGGCGCTCAAGCCCGTCGCCAAACTGCCGGGAATTTGGCTGAGCACCAAAATCACGATTGTCCATTGCGTGTCGAGATGGATGCCATCGAGCCAAACATAACCCAAAATGACGAGTGCGACCAGTGGCGCAGTGGCTAAACCCAACAACAGCCGCAACTGACTGGTGCTGTAAAAATAGCGCATGGCGTGGGCGCGATCGCGTGACACATCGCGGATGAGAAAAGTATTTAGGCCAAAATTCATCAAAATTTCGAACCATGTCACCAATACCACCGCAAACGTAAAATTGCCATTGCCGGTCGGCCCCAATGCCCGCAACACCACCGTCGCAAAAGCCATATCGATGACACGCGAAAGCAGATTAAAACCGGTTAAAACGAGACTGTTACGCGCCACTTGCCGAATTTGTGAATTGGCGGCAAGCCCTTGCGTTTTGGGGTTGTGGCTGGCGTTGATACTGCGCCAAACATAGGCCCCCCCCACCAACAGCAACACCACCCC
>CAZLOF010000485.1:0-4095 GCA_964560745.1 uncultured Thermoflexus sp. | reverse complement strand
GCTTCGGTTTCGCTTAGGGCTGGGCCTAAATCGAGCGGTTTGTTTTGGCGAATGGACGCTGGGATGGTTTGCGCGATTAAGTCATCTAATGATGCTGCGCCCACCGTGCGCAACATCGCTTCGACATCGTGGGGCGTGGGGCCAATATGGCGTTGTTGAAATGAAGAGGTATTATTTGCAACAGAAACAGACATGAAAGCACTCCTATGGCTGTATTACAGCCTTATGGTTCGAGTGCCCCATCTGTCTGTTTGCCTGAGAACGTTATCCCTTCGGCTCGCAAGTCTACCCTTACGCCTTTCCAGATCTAATGATTGCCACAGCGGTCCTTTTACCTGAGAGATTCCGGGGCGGTTGCTCCTTCGGTGCCAATGTCTTGGTCTCTCCCGCTACGCTGGGTTCGATTTTACCGCCAAATTAACTTGACAATGTTACATTCGCCAAAGCCAAAGCCAGCGCGGGGATTAAAATCCCGCGCTAGGCACACAAAGACCGCTTTCGCGGTCTAAATGTTTTGCCTGCCCTAGATTTAATTGGTTTGTCTATTCTGTCCGCCACAATTCATTTAGCCATGTCAGCATCGTTTGGTTGGGCAATGCCAAGTTATTGATCTGACAATGCGCCTCACCGTTTTGGGCTGCCGTAAAAACCGCCAGTTTTTTGGCTGGATGCGGCAACTTGGCATAAATTTCGTGCGCGATTTTGAGCGTAATGGCTGGCTCGCCTTCGCCTGCCAAACACAGCATCGGGCAGGTGATCTGGCTGATGTCGGCCTTGCCGTGTATTAAATAATCGTATGCTTTGACAAAACGCCGCCCAATGTCAGCCGGATTGAGGCTGATTTTTAGCCCCATACGCCACGCCACTTGCTTAAATACGCTTTGGCTGATTGGGTCACGGCGGTTTACGCCTTTTTGCTGGGCCAAGGCAGCACGAAAAACATCGGGCATGGCGGGGTTGGCGATGACGGCCTTGATGCGTTTGTCGTATTGGGCTGCTTTGCACACCACATGCCCGCCCCAGCTAAAGCCATAAACGGCAACGCGCTCGGTGTCAATGTCATCTCGCGCCAAAATGACATCCAGCACCGCCGATACCGAGCGTTGCATACGGGCCTCAAAATAAGCGCCAGCCAAGGGGTTAACGCCTTGGCCGGGCAGATCAATCGTCAGCACGTTATAGCCATAGGCCAACGGGCTATTGCCGAGCATAAAATAGCAATCTTCGGCGAAGGTTTCGATGCCACCCACCACGATCAGCAATGGGCGCTTCTGGGCTGCGTTGTTCGGTTTCCACATATACCCTTGATAGGTGTAGCCCTGATGTGCAACATGTATGGGTGCGATGGGGAAATTGAAATCTGGTAAGGCTTGGGCAAAACAGGCTTGCATTTTGGCGATGTTGGGCTTAAATTGGGCATCGCTGGGGGGTGTTAGAAAAAGGGCAGCACGATAATAGCTGCAAGCGCGTAAATATAAACCCCGACGGGCGGCATTGGGCGCGGGAGCCATGATTTGCATGGCTTGGGTTTCGAGGCGTTGTGCCAGATCGAGCCAAGCGCGTTGCCACTGGGTCACTGTGTTGTCGCCGATACGCTGGGCTGCTGTCAGGCATTCATTGGCATCGCTGCCCTCATATATTTCGCGTCCCATCACCCATGTCAAATAGTAATCGAGGTCTGCGTGATCAAAATAGACCTTGTTTTGGCTGCGTTGCGCAAAAGTGTGTTGCTTGCTCATGAATATAAATTATCAAATTATAAAACGATGAGCTTTAAACTGAGCGCGGGTTTGCGTTACAAATAAGACGCGATGATTTGGCTGGCGGTTGTCACGCCATCTTCGGTGCGAATGCGCTGCGCCAAACTTTGGGCGTTGGCGGCATATTGAGGCTGGCTGCTCAGCGCCACAAGCGCTTGCGCGAGCGCTTCGACCGAGAGTTGTTTGAAGGGCAACACGCTGGGGGTGACACCAAGTTGGAATGCCCGTTGTGCCCAATAAGGCTGATCGCCAAAAAACGGGCAAATGAGCATTGGGATGCCAGCTTGGAAGGCGGCAGCGGTTGTGCCTGCGCCGCCATGATGCACCGCTGCCGCGACCCGCTGAAACAGCCAATCTTGTGGGCAGGTTTTGAGATAAAGCACATGCGGCGCGGGTTGGCTGACATCATCGGGCACCCGCTGCCCAATGATGCCGCGCACATTGGCCCGTTGCAGGGCTTCGATCACCAAGGCGTGGGTTTTATCGGCATTGGGCAAAGGCATACTGCCAAAGCCGATGTAGATGGGCGGCGGCCCATCGGCTAAAAATTGCGCTAATTCGGGCGATGGGGTATAGCCATCGCTGGGCGGCACAAACCAATAACCGCTGATGTGTTGGTCGTCGGCCCAATCGGCGGGTTTGGCTTGCACATGGCGGCTAAAGGCATAAATAGCGGGTGGCACGGGCGTGTCGCCGCGATTGGCCAAGCCCAAGGTTTGCCGTCGCCATGTGTTGGTGAGGCCGCGATAGGGCGCGGTGGCGAGTTGATTGAACAGGCGATAGCTGGCAAGGTTGAGTTGTGACCCCAATGAACGGGCCGTGAGTAGTGGGTTGGCAAATTCGTGGGTGGGGGTGTAGCACGGCTGTAACGCTGCCAAAATGGCTGGCACGCCCAGTTTTTCGGCCAAGTCTGTGCCCATCCAAATTTTGGGGTGATAGAGGATTAAGTCGGGGCGCACTTGGGCGCATAATTGCCAAATATCGTCCATCATGCCGCGCATCATGGGAAGGACCTTACGCACCATGCCCAACATCGCCAATTTATTTTTGCCTGCAATTACTTTTGCGCCCTCGGCTTGGTCAATCATATCGAGCATTTGGGCCGCAAATGGGGCGCATGAGACACCGTAGCCGCGCACAAAGTCGGCGTAACGCTCAGCAGTGGCGAGTGTTACCTCGTGCCCAGCTTGGCGCAAGCCGAGCGCCAACGCCACATAGGGTTGCACATCGCCGCGTGTGCCGAGGGTAAGCACAAGAATGTTTGACATTTATTTGCTTGGCAAATCGGTGCGGCGTGGTAGCGTGTAAATAAACGCCACCCCCGCGCCCAATAATGCAATAAAGCTAATGCCAAATAGCTCAATGCTTGGATACCAGGTGTTGAGAAAACCATCGATGACGGCGATATCGGGTTTTGCGGCATCGTAATAGACGGTGGTGCTTGAATTGATGGCTGGGCATGAGCGCCCACAACCGACATGATGGGTAAAGGTTTGGGTTTTGCCGCTGCTGTCTTGAAAACTAACCACTGGGTAATTGCCGCCGCCGCGCCCGCTCACTTGCTCGATACGGGTAATGCTGCCTTGGGCGGTTTGGGCATTGAGTAAAAAGGCGTTGGTGGCGAGCACACTTTGCGAGCCGATATAAACATTGTAAAGGGCATAGCCAGCCAACACCAACATGATGAGCATGGCAACGCCGCGGCGGGTGTTGTCTTGCTTTTGGGCATCGGGGCTTGGGGCATTGCGAAATTTGGGTTTAACGGGGGTTCGTCGTGACATTTTTATAAAAATTAAGGTGTCGGCAGCTCATCGGCGATCTAAAAGCCCGCACCCTAATTTAACACCAAACGATAAAACAAACTAAGCACCACGCGGCAAATGAAAAGAAAAGCGACCACGACAAATGGGAACACGAGGCCACTAATTTTGCCAAAGGTGAGTTTGCGCACAATGTTGTAAATTGGGTTGGTGGCAATTTCAAAAATTTCTAAGATGGCGTTCTTTTGGTTGCCAACCAATACCTGCAAAATGACGCGCCCGATGGTGAGATACATGCCAATAGAGAGCACCCAATTGATAGTTTCGACCAGAATTGTAGTAATCATCATAAATGTTAGGGTTTTGCCGATTTCACCATGTCGCTTGAGGTGGGTCGGCGAAATCGGCAAAACCTCAATTTTTATCCTATTTTAAGATATCTTCTCAATAAAACGAGGTGAATAAAATAAATTTTTGTCGAAATCACGATATGACCTTTGGAGGCAGGGCAAAGCCCCTGCCCCCAAAGGTCATATCGTGATTTCGACATTACATCTTTCGGGTTTACCCTGAAT
>CAZLOF010000484.1:0-4126 GCA_964560745.1 uncultured Thermoflexus sp. | reverse complement strand
TCTTTGGCGCCTTTAAATTTATCGAAATTCCAACGTGGTATTTTGACGATGACAGCTTTCGCCCGTAGCAAAGGCTACCAACGCATGTTTGTGCCAGCTTGCGATGCCGCCGAGGCCGCCCTTGTGCCTGATATTGACGTGATTGCGGTGCATTCGTTGGCCGACGTGGTGGCGGCGCTGAATGGCCTGACTGAGCTAAATGTGGTGGTGGCTGGGCAAGCTTTGCCCGCCCACGATCAGGTGTTGCCCGTCAGCGCCGTCATCGATTTTAAAGACATCAAAGGCCAAGAGGTAGCAAAACGGGCGATGGAGTTGGCGGCGGCAGGTGGGCACAATTGTTTGTTTAAGGGCAGCCCGGGTGCGGGCAAAACCATGTTGGCCCGCGCCATGCCCGGCATTTTGCCAGCGTTGTCGGTCGAAGAGGCGCTTGAGGTGACGCGCATTTATAGCGTGGCCGACATGTTGACCAATGATGAGCCGATGTTGCGCACCCGCCCATTTCGCGCCCCGCATCACACCATCAGCCATGCCGGTTTGGTGGGCGGCGGCAAAATGCCGCGCCCGGGTGAGGTCAGTTTGGCGCATCGCGGGGTGTTGTTTCTCGACGAGTTCCCCGAATTTGATGCACGGGCGCTCGAAGTGTTGCGTCAACCGATGGAAGACAAAGTCGTCACCATCAGCCGCGCCGCTGGTTCGCTGACATTTCCGGCCAATTTTCAACTGATCGCAGCCATGAACCCATGCAAATGTGGTTGGTATGGCGACCCAGTCAAGCCATGCACGTGCTCACCCGCCAATGTCAGCCAATATCAAAAGAAGATTTCTGGCCCCTTGCTCGACCGCATCGATATTCATTTAGACGTGCAACGGGTCAATTTTGATAAATTGAGTGATTCGCGGGTGAATGAGTCATCCGAGGTCATTCGGGCGCGGGTGCAGGCGGCGCGTGATCGCCAAACCGCGCGATTTAAAGATAGTGGCCCCGCCATTCGTTGTAATGCCGACATGGGCGTGGGCGAATTGCGCCAATTTTGTGCGCTGGATGCGGCAGGTACAAATTTGATGAAGGCTGCCATGCAGCAGCTACAGCTCAGCGCCCGCGCCTTTCATCGTGTGCTCAAATTGGCCCGCACCGTCGCCGATCTGGCCGGGTGCGAGGCCATTCAAACCGCGCATCTCGCCGAGGCCTTGCAATATCGCCCGAAGATTAATGCGTGATTACATGCTTTCACAGCGTCTGTTAAATTGCTTGAGGTATAGTATATCGACGATGTCGTCAAAACCTAATAATACTCACCCGACAGATGAGAGCAGCGAGCTTGGCCCACAAAAGACAGTTGCTGGGTTCGCCGAAGCCATTATTCGCAGGCTGATTCGGGCTGCCGACGAGGTGCGTAAAAATGCATATGCGCCTTATTCTGGCTATCACGTGGGGGCGGCAGTGTTTACAAAATCGGGTATGGTGTTTAGTGGTTGTAATGTTGAAAATGCCTCGTATGGGCTGACCAATTGCGCCGAGCGTAGTGCTATTTTTACCGCCATTGGCGAGGGCCACCGTGAATTTGTGGCGATTGCCGTTGTGACCGATCAAGGGTGGTCGCCGTGTGGGGCCTGTCGTCAGGTCATTCGTGAATTTGGCGACAATATTGCCGTGATTATTGCCGATGGCAAAGGCAATTACACCAGCACCACTTCGGGCGCGTTATTGCCATCTGGGTTTAGCGCCGCAGATATGAAATGAGGTTGAGTTGTTGAAGCGATTGTTGTTTTTGCCAACGATCATTATTTTTGTCGTGTTGGCAGTGCGGCTTTGGACGCATTATCGGGCCAATGGGGACGTGCGTGACGATCTTGAACAAATCCCCATACGCAAGGTTGCCATCGTGTTTGGGGCTGGCGTTTTTAATAATTTGCCATCGCCGGTGTTATATGACCGTATTTTGGCGGGGGCCGAGTTGTACAAAGCCGGCAAAGTGAGCAAATTGTTGATGAGTGGTGACAATCGATTGTTGGGCTATAACGAGCCAGAGGTGATGCGCCGCACGGCTTTGCAAATGGGTATACCCGACGCTGATATTGCACTTGATTATGCTGGGCGTAGCACTTATGAAACCTGTTACCGTGCCCGCGAGATTTTTGATCTGCGCGAGGCTATTTTAGTGACACAACGCTTTCATTTAGACCGTGCCATGATGATTTGTGAGCAATTTGGTATTGATGCGGTTGGTTTTGTGGCAGATCGCCGCCCCTATCGTGGAATGTGGTTTAATCACTTGCGTGAAGCCTTGGCAACCGCAAAGGCAATCTGGGAAGTTTTCATCACACGGCCGTTGCCCGTGAGGGGCGAAAAAATAAAAATTTTAGTGAGTGAGAGAATGAGCGAAGTAAATACAAGAGAAGCCGCATGGGCGCTGGTGACTGAATGGACCACTGACCCTGCCTTAATTCGGCACATGTTATCGGTTGAGACGGCGATGCGGGCGTATGCCCCGCGTTATGGTGGCGACCCAGATATGTGGGGTACGCTTGGTTTGGTGCATGATTTTGATTATCAGCGTCACCCAACGTTGGTGGGGGATGATTGTCACCCGGTGGTTGGTTGCCGATTATTGCGGTCGTTGGGGTGGAGCGAAGAGATTGTGCGTGGCATCGAAGCCCATGCCAGTGAACGCACTGGGGTTTTTCCAACATCGATGATGGAGAAAACCTTGGTGGCGGTGGATGAATTGACCGGCTTTGTTGCTGCGGTGGCGTTTGTGCGCCCCAGCAAAAATGTGGCTGATGTGCAGTTATCGTCGATCAAAAAGAAGTGGAAAGAGAAAGCCTTTGCCGCAGGCGTGCACCGCGATGAAATTGAACACGCTGCCGCCAATTTGGGTGTGCCGCTCGATGAACATATTGGGGTGGTGTTGGCAGCAATGCAAGCTGATGCCAAAAAATTAGGGCTGGCAGGCATAAGCGCGTAAAATATTAAACAATGGATACCGCTAAAGGCAATAAAGATAGTGAGATTTCGGCGAATAAACCGCCCGAAGGGTCACGTGTTGCCAAAATACAGCGCTGTCCCTCTTGTTTTTCGCGTATTACGGGTGATGTGCCATTTTGCCCAACCTGTGGACACGAATTTGCCCCGCCGCAACCTGTGGCATCAGAGCAAGCGGTGGTTCAGGCCGATGTTGCTACAACCGACTCAGCCGAGACCCAGCCTGAGGCGGTTGATGCAGACAGTGTCATCGCGGCAAATGTTGACGGCATTGGCAAAATGCCCGCTGTGTCTCCGCCACGTATTCCATGGGGCGTGGTCGGCGTGGCTGCTGTTATTTTGGCGATGGTGATCGGGGCGGTGTTGGTTTTTCGGCGTGATGATGGCACGACGATTACGCCATCCCCCACTGTATCTTCGGCGTTGGGGCAGGTAACGTCTTCTACCCAAGTGCCAACGCCAATGGTGACCATTACGCCGGTGCGGATTATTCGCACACCCACCGTTGTGCCCCCAACTGAATATGTGGTTCAGCCGAATGATACTTGTGGTGGCATTGCTGAAAAATATCGTATTCCTCTTAGCACCTTTTTGCAGTTTAATGCCCTCACTAGCGACTGCATTATTGCGGCTGGCGCTAGATTACGTATTCCGGCCCCAACCGCAACGCCTGGTCCTTCGCCAACGCCCGAAGTGATTGAGGTGTTTGGGCCTTTACCCACACGCCCAGCCCAAATTATTTATGAGGTAAAAGAAGGTGATGTGTGTGGCAAAATTGCTGGCGATAACGGTATCCCTGTGTCACAACTCATTCAGCAAAATAGGCTTGATGTGACCTGCACGATTAAACCGGGCCAAAAATTAACGATTGTGTTTGCCACAGCGACTCCATTTGTGACCGCCGCGCCAATTGTGGCGCGTACGCCTACCCCCGTTGGGATGTATGGGTCACCGCAATTGCTTGCGCCTGTGCATAACAGTATCATTACCACCACACAGGCGGCTATTACTTTAGAATGGTTGACCGTTGGCTTATTGCGCCCCGATGAATGGTATGTGGTGCAAGTGCAACCCTCGAATGCGATTACCGTGCCGATTTTTGAGACCAAGGCTTCGTCGATCAAGTTGACTGAAGCCTTGCTG
>CAZLOF010000483.1:0-4136 GCA_964560745.1 uncultured Thermoflexus sp. | reverse complement strand
GCCATGAGCCGTGAATGAACTTATGTTCTAGCTCAAGGCTCAAAGCTCAAAGCTCACGGCTCATGGCTCATGGCTCATCATTAGCAAAAACGCCGGATAAATAAGTTAAGTATTGTTTAGGTTTTGCCCAACTGATACGCAGCAGCGCTGGGTCGTGGTCGCTGGTTTGATCGGCAAATTCGGCATTGACATGCACAATATCGATATCGAGTGTGATTTTACTCAAGCTATTGCTCACCAAAATATGGTCTAGCCCTTGCGCGTTGCCCTGGAATAAATAAGTGTAACGCTCGGTGGTTGGCAAACGCTCAATGGTATTAACCAGCGCAGTTGCACCTGTGCCTTTTAAGGTGGTGAGTGCTTGCGAAAAATCATTGTCATTTAGATCGCCCAAGGTAATGACATTGGCTTGCGGGTCGATGGTCAAAATTTGGTCGATGAATGCCCGCACCACTTGGGCTTGCTTAATGCGTTTGGTCTCGGAGCTAAATTTGGGCGGCTGGATGCGCCCAAACAAGGGTTGGTCACCGATTTTGGCGATCAGATGATTGGCAATGACAAACAACTTACGCCCGCCAAATTCAAATTCACCGGCCAAAGGTTTGCGGCTGTTGCTAAAAGCCGAATTGGTGGGGTCGATGCGCCCGGGGCTGTGGCTGAGTTGTGGCCCAGTTGAGGTTGAGGTCACTGACACTTTGGTATTGGCAGTAGCCCGTCCACGCTCGATAAATTTTAGCCCGCGATCTTCGCGATATAAAAACACGATGCGAATATTGCCACCCAGTTGGCCGCCATCGTCGTTGTCTTCGGGGTTGATTTGGGCATAGTCATAGGTCGGGCCACCGGCTTTTTTGATGGCAGCGATAAAGCGCGACATGGTTTGCGAAGCCGAGGTCGTGCCATCGTTTTCGCTGCCGCTGTTGTCTTGAATTTCTTCGAGCGTCAGCAGATCGGGCGATTGCAAATTTTTTGCCACAATCGCTGCCAGTCGGTCAAATTTTTCGGTTTCGTCATTCGAGTCGAGGTTTTCACAATTCAGCGTAGCAATCGAAAGTTGATCGGTACGGGCGAGGCCAGCCACTTCACGCGGCAATGACCCAGAGATGACCTGAAATGGGGCCAGCACCACCATTTTAAAAATGGCGCTGTCGTAGGTAACAACCCCTGTCACAGGGCCGCTGATGCGGTCGCCAACGTTGAGCATGGGCATACTGGTGCTTAACACATAGTCGTTTAGCGTAATGCGCTCTGGGTTATAGTCGTCGGGTTGCACCACCAAGGCCCCACGTATACTGCGGGTGCTGGCGTTTTGTCCATTGTCAGCCACCACCGTAATTTCGCGGTCGCCATTGGTGGGTGCGATGACGGCTGGGTTGTTAATTTGCACCAACATACCCTCAAGGCTTTCCCAAAAATCGAGGCCATCGGTTTCTGGGGCAAAATTATTCGCTGTGTCAACATTGCCATTAACGCCATTTTTAATGATTTTGTTGGGGATGGCGCGCCCGCCATCACCCAAAAGCACTGGCGCAGGCAAGGCCTGATTATTGGCCAAGATCGTAATGGTTGGGCTAAGCAAGGTCGTCAGGCCAAGATATTCGACATAATCGCTCCCATCGGGGCGGTCTTCTCGCACCGTTGCCGCCACTTTGACCAAATCGCCCACTTTTACGCCCGGGGTTTTGCCCACATCGACAAAAATGCCATCCGAGGTGAATGGATCGGTATCGGGGTCGGGGTCTTGCATATAAAAACTGGTGCGGCGTACCCCGGTCACAATGCCGCGTACCTCGGTGAGCTTTTTGCCATCTAATGGCGAAACATGGCCTTGGCCCTGAATTTGGTAAATATAGGTGCGAGCCTCAATTTTTGTCTCATTCGGCGGTAAATCTGGAATATCGGCGTATGAAAATTGGACAATAAGTCCTAGCATTCCAGCCATACCAATCGATAATGCAGGTGAGATAATCTTTTTACGAATAATGTTATTCATAGTAATGATTATCGCTGGAGGAATATGATTCTTCTTTTTACATTCGTCCTCACTTTGCTTTGGCTGAGTGTATTTGGCGTGGGTATTTTGTTTGTTTTATGGCGGCGGTGGTGGCTTGGCGGCATTTTAATTGGCGAGGCCATTGTTGCCACTGCCGCCCAAATTGCCATGACAACCATCCCCGTCGGTATTGGTCAGCCGCTCATTCGCTTGCCCAAGGCCGAGTGGGTGTGGTGGGCGGTTGGGGCAGGGGTGCTGGCTATTTTGGTTGTTATTATGTTAATTGGGCATTGGCGTGCCACACGCGCTACTTACCCCTCAGCACCCCAAAAGCGCATGAGCGGCGTGTTGATTCTGTTTCCAGTGCTTGCCGCGTTGGGGCTGTATGGCGTGTCATATTTCAGTACCCCGTTGCGTGAGCGCGAGCGTAACCCCGATCGGCGCAGCATTCGCCTTGCGCCCGGGTTTAGCTATAGCGTGTATGCTCAAGGCGCGGGCGATTTTCGCATGGACAACCCAACCGTGATGACCTTTGGCCCAGATGGCAAGCTCTATATTGGTGATATCGCCGGTGATTTGTGGGTGGCGACTGATCGCGATGGCGATTTCCGCGTCGATAACATCAGCAAATTTGCAGGTGGGTTTGATCTGTTGTTGGGGCTGGCGTGGCGCAGCGATGAGTTATTTGTATCGAGCGCGGGCAAGATCGAGGCTTTGCGTGATACCAATGGCGACGGGGTGGCCGATGCGCGTCGTATCGTTGCTGAAGGTTTGCCCGCGCTGGTGCTTAACCCCCATTCAAACAACAGCCTAACGTTTGGCCCCGATGGGCGGCTGTATTTTGGGGTGGGGCGCACCACGGCTACAGGCCGCGAGCCAAACCCGCAGGCCGGGGCGATTTTGTCGGTTAGCCCCGATGGGGGTGATGTGCGGGTGTTGGCGCGGGGCTTTGGCAATCCGTTTGATGTGGCGTTTAATGCGCGGGGTGATATGTTTGTGGGTGATAACGCTGGGGTGAGCGCCGACGGCGACAGCCCACCCGATAAATTTCATCATGTGGTGGCGGGTGGCGATTATGACGACGAAAACGACCCCTTTGGCCCGAATAAAAAGGCGGCAGTGGTGCAACTTGAGCCGCATTCTGTGCCGACCGGCTTAACGTTTTACAGCGGCAAAACCTATCCGGCTGAATATTTCGACAATGCTTTTATGACCTTGTGGAATCGCGGTGAGGTATTGCGTATTCAAACCAGCGCCGTCAATAACGATTATCGCGCCCGCGAATTCATTTTCGGCGATGGCTTTCTCTACCCGATTGATGTCGTTACCGGCCCCGACGGCAATCTCTACATCGCCGACTTCGGCACCAGTGTCATTTATCGCATTACGTATGGGGGGAAATAGGAGTGCTGAGTGCTGAGTCCTGAGTAGCAAGTGCTAAGTGCTAAGTGCGAAAGGGTTAGGAATAGTGGTTTGGAAAAAATGAAAAGACGAATAATTAAGTTTATCAAAGCATATTTTGCATGTTGGCTGCGTAATATTCAGCACTCAGGACTCAGGACTCAGCACTTGTTACTTAGCACTTTTATCTTTGCACTATTTCTTCTGGCTGGTTGCGCGGCTGCGCCGGGCGGCGGGGATGTGGCGAATGGCAAGCGGATTTTTAATGGCGAGGTGGTGGCGCAAACGCAACGGGGGGCATTGCCGAGCTGCAAGCAATGTCATGGCATCGCGGTGGGGGCATCGGTGTCACGCGGACCAAATTTGGTTGATATCGGCAAAACCGCAGGCACGCGCGTGTCGGGCATGAGCGCCGAGGCCTATTTGCGTGCCTCGATCATCGACCCTGATGCTTATTTAGTGCGTAGCTATCAAGAAGGCATCATGCCAAAGGGCTACCGTGAGGCGCTGACCGATGCTCAAGTGGCTGATTTGATCGCGTATATGCTAACATTGCGCTAATGACACACGACAAAAACCCTTGGCTCAGCACCCGCACCCGCAGCGGCCAAGAATATGATGCCCCTTACGAAGCCCGCGCTCAAGCCGGTATTGATGGGCACGGCGAAGCCAATTTGGTCGAAAAATTGCTTCATTCTGAGCTGAATCAAGTGCAAACGACTGGGCCATATTGTATTTTAGA
>CAZLOF010000482.1:3490-4140 GCA_964560745.1 uncultured Thermoflexus sp. | reverse complement strand
AACCCACTTTCCATAACTGGAACACCGTCATCTTGACGGCTAGTTTACCGATTTCACTATCTATCCCCAAAAGCTATGCTTTTAGGGATAGATAGTGAAATCGGCCCTTCATCTTTTAGAGATTTGCTCTAATAAACCGTCAAGCTTAAGGCGTTCTAGAAATACATGCCTCGATAAACGCCTTAAATAAAGGGTGTGGGCGATTAGGCCGGCTCTTAAATTCGGGGTGAAATTGACTCCCCACCATAAACGGATGATCGCGGAATTCGCTGATCTCAACCAAATGATTGTCAGGTGAAACCCCGCTAAAGATCATGCCAGCATCGCTGAGTTGTTTGCGATATTGATTGTTGAACTCATAACGATGACGATGCCGCTCATGAATGGTAAACGCCTGCCCCATTGCCACCGCCTCAGCCGATTCGACCTCGGCGGCAGCATAAGCGTGATAAGCCTTCGTATTTGGTGTCAATTTACATGGGTATGCGCCCAAACGCATGGTGCCACCCATATCACTAATGTCACGCTGATCTGGCATCAGGTCGATGATCGGATGGACAGTCGCAGGGTCAAATTCAGTGCTATTCACCTCATCAGTGTGCAACACATGCCGCGCAAATTCAATACACATAATTTGCATCCCCAAACAC
>CAZLOF010000482.1:0-3480 GCA_964560745.1 uncultured Thermoflexus sp. | reverse complement strand
ATGCTCACGCGCATAATGTGCCGTCTTCACTTTGCCCTCGATACCACGCTCGCCAAAACCGCCCGGCACCACAATGCCCTGAGCCGCCTTCACCCGCGCCATTAACTCGCCATTCTTGTCGCGCTCCAATTGTTCACTGTTGATCCAATCAATCTTAACATCACGATCACACGCCACACCGGCATGATAGAGCGACTCGCGCACACTAAAATAAGCATCGGGCAAGTCGGCATATTTGCCGACAATGGCAATCTTAATTTCGGGTTTAGGGCGCTGCACCGCCGACATCATGGTTTTCCAAGCGCTCAAATCGGCGGCGCGGCTTTGCGCAATGCCCATCCGCTCGCAAATCAAATCGCCAAAACCCAACTGCTCAAGCAACACCGGCACTTCATACAGGCTTTTGACTGTTGGCATGGGAATCACCGCACGTGGTTCGACATCGCAAAACAAGGCCAATTTATTGCGCACATCATCATCTACCGGCAAATCGCTGCGGGCGATGATGGCATCGGGCTGAATGCCAGCCCCACGTAGATCACGCACGCTGTGCTGCGACGGCTTGGTTTTTTGTTCGCCGGTCGCGCCAATCATGGGCAAAAAGGTGACATGCACATACATGGTGTTCTCACGCCCAACATCGCGCCGCATTTGGCGAATGGCTTCGAGAAATGGCATGGCTTCGATATCGCCCACCGTGCCGCCCACTTCACAAATAATCACATCGGCATTGGTTTTGGCAACCAAGGCAATACGGCGTTTGATCTCGCCCGTAACATGCGGGATAACTTGAATGGTTTTGCCAAGATAATCGCCGCGCCGCTCTTTTTGCAGCACTTCGTTATACACTTGCCCAGTGGTAAAGTTGCTGGCGCGGGTCAAGTTTTCATCGGTAAACCGCTCATAATGCCCTAAGTCGAGGTCAGTTTCTGCGCCGTCTTCGGTAACAAATACTTCGCCATGTTGATATGGCGACATCGTGCCGGGGTCTACATTGAGATAAGGGTCGAGTTTTTGAATGGCAACACGCAAACCACGCGCTTTTAGCACGCGACCCATCGCCGCTGCTGTTACACCTTTGCCAACCGAACTTACGACACCACCCGTGAGGAAGATAAATTTTTTCACGGGATTTTATTGTAACCGTTTTATATAAGGCTGTTGAAATATCTCAAATCAGCGAATCAATAAATCAGCAAGTCGCTTTTGCTTAGTGCGCGTCCCCAGACGCGCATTCTGCAAAAGCGAGATCAGCTTGTCTATAATAACCCAATGTCGCCTTCATCGCAGCTCACACGCACCCTTTGCGCCATTTTCACGCTCATCTTCAGTTTTAGCGTCAGCCTTAACACAACACCAAACCCTACCCATGCCCGCACCCCAGTGCTTGAGGCCGGATTTGCCGATGCCCGCATTGCCAATTTAGACGAAGCCACCGATTTTGCCATTTTGCCCGATCAACGCATTTTGGTTGCGGTGCAATCTGGGCGGGTTTACGTCATTCAAAATGGCAACGTATTGCCAACCCCCGCCCTCGATCTCTCGGCCCAAACCTGCGATAACTGGGAGCGCGGGCTATCGGCGATTGAAGCAGACCCCAATTTTGCCCAAAATCACTACATTTACCTCTATTACACCTATCGCGCCCAAGTCAAAAAAGCAGACTGTGAAACTTCCTTAAAACCTGTCAACCGCTTGTCACGCTTTACCTTAAACATGGCAAATGTCATCGACCCCAACAGTGAAACGGTGCTTATTGACGCTATTTTGTCGGTGATGGCCAACCATAATGGCGGGGCCTTACGCTTTGGCAGTGATGGCTATTTATACCTTGGCGTGGGCGATTCGGGCACAGGCGGGCAATTGGCCCAAAACCTAGGCGAGCTGTCGGGCAAAATATTGCGCATTGCACCCGATGGCAGCATCCCGCCCACCAACCCTTATGCCGCCACCGCCAACGCACGACGCTGCGGCAACCCCAACGCCCCGCAAAATGGCACAGGCCCCTGCCAAGAAATTTTCGCCTATGGGCTGCGCAACCCTTGGCGTCTCACTTTTAAACCCAATAGCAACCAATTTTTTATCAATGATGTCGGTCAAGGCGCTTGGGAAGAAATAAACGACGGTGTCGCCAACGCCAATTATGGCTGGCCTATGCGCGAGGGCGAATGCAAAAAAGACTCATTTACCGACTGCGAAACCCCGCCTAACCTCAACAACCCAATTCACAGCTATAGCCACCGCAATGGTTGTTCGGGCATCACCAGCGGCGCATTTGTGCCAGCCACCGCATGGGTATCGCCTTTTCAGGGCAATTATCTGTTTGCCGATATCGTATGTGGGCGCATTTACGCCCTCATGCCCAGCCCCGCTGGTTTTCATGCCGATTTATTTGGCTACGATCTGGGAGCGATTGTGTCGATGCGATTTAACCCCACCGACAACGCCTTATATTATCTGACTTACAATTATTATCAAGGCACACATGGCGAATTACACCGCATCGATTATGTAGGCAATGCCAACCTTGCGCCCCAAGTGAGCGCCAGCGCTGGCCCCAGCTATGGCCCCGCCCCGCTCACCGTTCAATTCACTGCCAACGCCAGCGATGCCAATGGCGACCCGCTGCGCTATATTTGGCGTTTTGGCGACAACAGCACCTATGTCGTCAGCACCGCCGCCACTATTAGCCACACCTACGCCGCCAACGGCGTTTATACCGCCAGCGTTACCGCGCTAGATGCGGCAAATGAGGCATCGCAAGTGTTTGAAATGCGGGTTGATGTGGGCAACAGCCCGCCTACGCTGGCTTTTGTGAATGAGGCCACACCTGCCACCTATGCCGTCAAACAAGCCATTCGCCTGCAAGCCAGCGCCAGCGATGCCGAAGACGGCGCTGTGCCTGCCGAGGCATTATTGTGGCGGGTTTTGCTGCATCATGTTGACAAAAACAACTCGCAAAATAGCCATGCGCATCCCTATATTGCCCCTACAAAAGGCACACAGCTAACGGTCATCATGCCGCCACCCGAAGATTTAGACGCAATGCAAAGCTATTTAGAAGTGCAACTCACTGCCACCGATTCGCAAGGTTTGGCCCAAACCATCACCCACACCCTGCAACCGCAACAGGTCGAGATTACCCTCGCCACCCAACCCAGCGGCCTCAGCCTGCTGCTCAATAGCCGCGTCATTACTACCCCGCATACATTTACATCGTGGGCCAATTACAGCCTCAGCCTGCGTGCGCCCGACACCCAATTTACCAACAGCCAAACCGCCATTTTTGCGCGTTGGGCCAATGGGGCCGCCAATACTCACGTGTTTAACACCCCCACCCAAGACGCTACCTTAACGGCCCACTATGCGCTTTTGCCCCAAACGCTCGACAAACGGGTATGGCTGGCGGTGCTGCGCGATCGTTAAAGATATTTGCGAATCGGGTTTCTTCAAGAAACCCAATTTGTCTTGATACAATAT
>CAZLOF010000481.1:0-4145 GCA_964560745.1 uncultured Thermoflexus sp. | reverse complement strand
CCCGCTAACGAGAGTAAATTATAGCATAACCTAATTGCATAAACGCGATAATGGGGGTGAGGTATACATTAAAAAATATCGGTCGCCTTGACCATTGCAAAAATTCAATATTAATGTTTTAATCAGCTTGTGAGGTAATGTGTAAATGGCTAAATATCGAATATTGACATTAGACGGCGGTGGCATTCGCGGCTTGCTTACTGCTATTATGCTAGGCAAAATTGAGGCCGCAGCGCCGGGGTTTCTCAGTAAAGTTGATTTAATCGCAGGCACATCGACTGGTGGCATTCTTGCATTAGGTTTGGCGGCGGGGCGCACACCCGAACAACTCAAAAATTTATATCTCAAAAAAGGCAAAAAAATTTTTGACGACTCGTGGATCGACAATATTGTTGATCTTGGCAATTTGATCGGGGCCAAATATAGCCTTGACAATTTAGAGGCTGCTGCCAAGCAAGAATTGGGCAATTTGCGGTTGAAAGACCTTAAGAAGAACGTGTTGTTGTGTGCCTTTGATCTCGACAATAAAGATGGCAAAGCTGGCCCCAACGATCCTGATCCCACCCGTTTGCGCCAATGGAAACCTAAGTTTTTTCATAACTTTAAAGGCAGTGACGACAAAGATCATGATTTGCTGGCCTATAAGGTGTGTTTATACACCAGTGCCGCCCCCACTTATTTTCCCAGCGCCGATGGTTATATTGATGGCGGGGTTGTGGCAAGCAACCCGAGTATGGCGGCGTTAGCCCAAGCGCTTGACCCACGCAATCGTTTTGATCTACCCGCTGTCCGCCCCACACTTGATGATATTTCGTTGCTTTCATTGGGTACAGGCACGGTGTTGCGTTATATTGAATCTGGGCCAAATAATGATATTGATTGGGGCCAAGCCCAATGGGTGCAGCCGCTCATTAGCCTGATGTTAGACGGCGTGACTGGTGTCGCCGATTTTCAATGTCGCCAATTGCTCAATCAACGCTATCGCCGTCTCGCTCCTGTGTTCCCAGCCAACTTTAAAATGGATATGGATGAAGTTGATAAGATGAAAGACTTGGTTAATTTTGGCGAAACCCCTGCCATGCAAACAGCCATTAATGACGTGGTGACGTGGTTGCAGCAACAATGGTAACGTAACTATAAAAAGGCGGGCCATTGGCCCGCCTCTACGCAAAAATTTAATTTAGGCCTGATACGCCCGCGCTGTAATATTGCCGCCTGAGCCGGTCCAATTGGTGTGTGAAAATTGACCGCGTGGTTGATCGATACGCTCATAAGTATGCGCCCCGAAATAATCACGCTGGGCTTGGGTCAGGTTGGCTGGCAAACGCTCACGGCGATAGCCATCATAAAAGGCCAAAGCGCTTGACAATGTTGGCACAGGGATGCCCAATTGCACCGCCGTTGCCACCACCCGCCGCCAAGCCATATGCGCATTTGCCATTGCGGATTGGAAGTAAGGCGCTAATAGCAGGTTTTGCAGGTTGGGGTCAGTGTCAAAAGCTTCTTTAATTTTGCCCAAAAACACCGAGCGGATGATACAACCGCCGCGCCACATCAGCGCAATCCCGCCCATATTCAGGTTCCATTTATAGGCGCTGGCCGCTGAACGCATCAGCATATACCCTTGGGCATAAGATGCAATCTTCGAGGCAAAGACGGCTTGCTCAAGATCCGCCAACAGCGCGGTTTTGTCGCCGCTAAATGTGGCGGCTGGCCCGGGCAACAATTTGGCGGCGATGGCCCGCTCATCTACCAATGCCGAGAGAAAACGCGAAAATACCGCTTCACCCACCAAAGTTAAGGGGGTGCCTTGATCTAATGCCGATGATACCGTCCATTTACCAGTGCCTTTTTGCCCGGCGCTGTCTAAAATGACATCAACGACGGCCTGACCTTGTTCATCTTTATAGGCCAAAATATCGCGTGTAATTTCGATCAAATACGAATCGAGTGGGCCGCGATTCCATTCACCCAACACAGCGCTCATGTCGTCGTTGCTCATGCCTAGGCCTTCTTTCATCAAATGGTAAGCTTCGGCAATGATTTGCATATCGCCATATTCGATGCCGTTATGCACCATTTTGACAAAATGTCCGGCTCCGTTTTCACCCACCCAATCACAGCAGGGTGCGCCATTGGGGTCGCCCTCTGGCACTTTGGCCGATACCGCTTGAAAAATGGGCCGCACCGCTTCCCATGCGGCAGGCGAGCCACCCGGCATAATCGATGGGCCAAAACGCGCCCCTTCTTCACCGCCCGACACGCCAGTGCCGATATACAACAAGCCGGCGGCCTCGATAGTGGCGGTGCGGCGCATCGAATCTTCGTAATTTGAGTTGCCGCCATCAATAATAATGTCGCCCGGTTCGAGTAAGGGGATGAGTTTGTCGATGAAGGCATCGACAGGTGGCCCGGCTTTTACCAACATCATGACGCGGCGTGGGCGCTTGAGCAGCCCAACCAATTCTTCGAGCGAGTGTGCCCCAATAATGTTAGTGCCTTTGGCGTTGCCATTAATAAATTCATCGACGACAGAGGTGGTGCGGTTATATACGGCGATGGTAAAGCCGTGATCATTCATATTTAATACCAAATTTTGGCCCATGACGGCCAAGCCAATGAGGCCGAGGTCAGCTTGTTGCATATTTTGTTCCTTTAGGTTTTGTTTTTATGATTGTATCGCGGTAGGTAAGGGCATTTAAAAAGGGCAGATCGCCCTAAATTTTGCGTTGCACTGGTTGCAAACGCCCATCTTTTAACATAACGCTGTCGATGATGCGTTTATCTGTGCCGGCATGATCGAACGCATCAAAGCCATCGACTACCGTTGCCCGTACCGTAACATATTTCACCAACGGGGTTTTAACCAATTTGCCGACCAAAGTTTGCTCGACCTGAAAAATACCGGCAGAATTGCTCATCAATACTTCAATTTCGACCGGAATGCCTTGGCCGTTTTTGATATTCACTTCTTCGATTGACAACGCTGATACCGCATGAATATCGATTTTGCCAAGGTCAAATGGCATACGCGCCCGACCTTTGGTCATATCACAGCCATCAGCCACCGCCACCAACGCACATTCCATAAATAATGGGTTTGGGTTCATATCGTGGCATTGCACCGCCGACAAAATAAAATCGCCGATCAAGGTTTGTTGCTCAATATCTGGGTAAATTTTAGGTAGGGTGCGGCTAAGAATACGCTCGGCCAAAATCACGCCCATCGCTTCGTGGTTGGTGCGGTGCAACGAATTACCGATATCGTGCAGCAAAATGCCCGCTAATGTGACGAGAAATGCATCATCCAAGCTATCGCCCGCGCCCGATTCAACCACATCAAACGGCACTCCCGCCGCCACCAGCAATGTCATCATTTGCATCGAATACGAGGCCGTGACTTGGGCATGAATGGGGCCATGATCGTTGTAACCCAATTTGTTGACGGTAGTGTAATTCGATAAATTCCAATGCGCACCCAATGCCGCATCGTTCATCAACAATTCATACATGGCGGCGGTGCGCGGGTGCATTTGGGTCAGCGCCATCACTTGATCATGGGCGCGAATGGCGAGGTCGGTATAATCTTTGGGGAGCGCAGCCGCCATGCTTTTGCCATTGGGGGCCGCGCTACGTGGAATAATTTTAATTCGAGACATAAACCTGTAGGTTGGTTGGTTGATTGATAACCCGTGACTTTTGAACCATGAATCAACTAATCAACTATTCAACCTTCTATACCTTGCCCAACAATTTGCATATCTTTGGGGTGTTCAATTGTATAGTTAAATTGAATTTGGCGTGTTTCACCCGCTTTTAGTGCTAACGACCACTTTAAAATATTCAAATCGCTTTGCTCGTTGGGTTTGGGGTCAGCCGATTGCAATTTCACTTTAATATCTTCGTGTCGCGCAATCGGCAATTGGTCATGCACACTCAACTGGGTGGGGTTGGGCATATGATTATGTAATTTGATTCGATAGGCCAACTCGGTGCGCCGCACATTGCCAATGAGGGTTTTGCCAACATTACGGGTCACCAATTCACGCTCGGCGCTTATTTGTGGGTTGGCCCCCAATTGCATCTCAAATTCCTCGTTGGGCGCAATGCTGTCAATATAGGTATTGCCGACAAACTCATCACCC
>CAZLOF010000480.1:0-4150 GCA_964560745.1 uncultured Thermoflexus sp. | reverse complement strand
AGCCGTGAGCTTTGAGCCATGAGCCATGAGCCAGATAATTTAAGGCTCATGGCTCATGGCTCATGGCCCCCAAACACCTATTATGAAAATCTATTCATCTGAAATCACCCCCGAACAGACCTATTACGCCCGGTCGCAATCGCGGCGACGATTTTTAAAGACGGCAGGACTGATGGCGAGTGGCGCATTACTTAGCGCCTGTGCCCCCAGCACACCCAGCACGGTTGATCCAGCACCTACCGCCATCAAGCCAGAAAAGCCCGTCACCGCAGGGCTAACTGACGAATTGGGCGATGCCATCACCCAATATGATGCCATCTCGAACTACAACAATTTTTACGAATTCACCACCGATAAACAAGGGGTCGCCCAGATGTCAACCGGTTTTGTCAGCTCGCCGTGGAAAGTGCAAGTCGGTGGGTTGGTCAACAACCCTAAAACCTTCGACATCGACGACCTGCGCAAAATCGCACCAATTGAACGCATTTATCGGATGCGTTGTGTCGAAGCATGGAGCATGGTCATCCCTTGGAGCGGTTTTACACTCAGCAATTTGCTTAAGCAAGTCGATCCCAAATCCGAGGCCAAATATGTGCGTTTCGAGACCCTGCTCGACACCAATCGCTTCCCCGGTCAGCGTGACCGTTCATTCCCTTGGCCTTATACCGAAGGGCTACGCCTTGATGAGGCCATGCACGACCTGACCTTGCTGGCCACTGGCATTTATGGCAAACCCTTGCTACCCCAAAACGGCGCACCCATTCGGCTGGTCGTGCCGTGGAAATATGGCTTCAAAAGTATCAAATCCATCGTCAAAATCGACCTTGTGGCCGAGCAACCCACATCACTGTGGATGAAATCTGGCCCGTCAGAATATGGCTTTTACTCCAACGTCAACCCAGAAGTATCGCATCCACGTTGGTCGCAAAGTTCCGAGCGTCGCATCGGCGAAATGGCCCGCCGCCGCACCATCATGTTTAACGGCTATGCCGACCAAGTGGCCTCACTATATGCTGGCATGGATTTGCGAAAAAATTACTAAACATGCTTTTTCGCATCTTCGTTCACATTGTCTCGCTGCTTCCAATAGCCCACCTATTGTGGGACACATGGCGGGGCAATCTCACGGTTAACCCCTTGCAAGATTGGACCTTTCGCACCGGTGATTGGGCATTGCGGTTACTGGTTGCATCATTGGCTTGCACCCCCATTGCCACCATTTTTGGCTTTAAACAAGCCATCAGTGTGCGCCGGGCCTTGGGGTTATATGGCTTTGGCTATGCAATTGTGCATTTTTTCATCTTTATTGGGGTCGATTATCGTTTTGCCTTTGATCTGCTTTGGGATGACCTCGCGACCAAGCGCTATATTTTGGTTGGATTGGCGGCCTTGTTCATCTTCATACCGCTTGCCATCACCTCGACACGGACTTGGATGAAACGCCTCGGGCGACGATGGAAGCAATTGCACAAACTAACCTATATCGCAGTGCCACTGGCAGTTGTGCATTACATTTGGCTGGTCAAGGCCGATCTGCGTGACCCATTACTTTATGCCACAATTGTGGCGGTGTTATTGTTGTTACGTTTGCCACAGGTACGTGCCCAAGTAAGCAAACTAAAATACTGCCGAGCGCCTCAAAAGTTATAGTAAAATATGCGCCCGTCAAATCCGGAGACGAATTTGACTAATTTCACATGCGTTGCTCAAGTGCGGCGATCCTGCAAATGTTAAGTAACATTTGTAGCCGAGCAAGAAACGACGCAGAGGTTTATAAGGAGAATAAAACTAAATATGTCCGTTGTTCCTATGAAAACGCTCCTAGAGACAGGAGTGCACTTTGGTCATCGCACAAAGCGATGGAACCCCAAGATGAAGCCGTTTATTTTTACTGAAAGAAACGGTGTTCATATTATCGATCTTCAACAAACCATTGTCGCTTTAGACGATGCCGCCGCAAAAATCCGTGACACAGTCGCAAAAGGCGGCACAGTGATGTTTGTTGGCACCAAACGCCAAGCCCAAGACCCAATCACCACTCAAGCCCAACGCGCTGGTCAGCCTTATATCATCGAGCGCTTTATGGGTGGAACCTTAACCAACTTCAAAACCATGAAGTCGCGGTTAGACCATATGGCCGATCTTGAGGCCGCCAAAGAACGCGGCGAGCATGATCGTTTGACCAAGAAAGAGGCCTTGCTCAAGACCCGCGAAATTGAACGCTTGAACAAGCGCATGGGTGGCATTAAGAATCTTCGCAAATTGCCCGATGTCTTGTTCATTGTCGATGTCAGCCGCGAAGGCAACGCTGTCAAAGAAGCCAATAGCCTCGGCATTCCGGTCATTGCGATGGTTGATACCAACTGCGACCCAACCGGTGTTGACTATGTTATTCCATCCAATGATGATGCCATTCGTGCCATTAAAGTTATCGTCGAAGCCATGTCAAATGCCGCCCTCGAAGGGTTGGCGTTGCGCAAAGGCACAGGCGACCTAAGCACTGAAATGGCCTCAGTTGAAGCCGAAGATCAACGCCAATTTTTGGGTGAAAGCACATTGGCAAAAATGCGCGGTGGGTTAGATTTTGATGAAGACATCACCCCAGCCCAACAACGATCTTTTGATCCCAACGAAGGCGGCGCTGACCTGTAATTAGGTCAACCCGAAACATCTAACAGACAGACAAAATGGCAACTTCAGCAGAACAAGTTAAACAGCTACGCGAGCAGACCGGCGCAGGAATGCTCGACTGTAAAAAAGCCCTCGATATGCATAGTGGCGATGTTGCAAAAGCAACCGCTTGGCTCATGGAAAAAGGGTTAGCATCAGCAGCCAAAAAAGCTTCACGCGAGACCAATGAAGGCGCAATTCAAACCTATGTACACGCTGGTGCGCGTATGGCGGTAATGGTAGAAGTAAATTGCGAAACCGACTTTGTGGCCCGCACCCCAGAATTTAAGGCATTAGCTCATGATATCGCGATTCATATCGCTTCAACTGGCCCTAAGTATGTCCGCAAGGAAGATATTCCGGCAGAAGTGCTCAGTGCGCAAATTGAAAAATTTAAACAAGATGCAATGAAGGAAGGCAAACCTGCCAATATTGCAGAGCGCATTGCACAAGGCCGCATGGAAAAATATTACCAGGAAAACGTTTTATTAGAGCAGCAATTTGTAAAAGATGATTCACAAAAGATGAGTGAATTATTAAAAGCAGCGGTTGCAAAAATAGGCGAAAATATCGTCATTCGTAGATTCACTCGCTACGAATTAGGCGGCGAATAAATCGTATTAAAAGGGCATTTTTTTAAATGCCCTTTTTTTATGTGTCATCTGTATCTTTTCAATAAAACGGAGTGAATGAAATAAATTTTCGTCGAAATCACGATATGACCTTTAAGAGCAGCGCAAAGCCCCTGCTCTTAAAGGTCATATCGTGATTTCGACATTACATCTTTCAGGTTTACCTCCAGTTATTGTAATGATATTCTTGATCAATAAAAATGAACCAACTTAAATACAAACGAATTTTATTAAAAATCGGTGGTGAAGCCCTCGCAGGACATGGCGGCATGGGAATTGTGCCTGAATTGGTAGAAGATGTCGCATTAAAAGTAAAAGCCGTGCGTAGTATGGGGGTGCAAGTAGCAATGGTCATCGGCGCTGGCAATTTTTGGCGTGGCAAAGATGGCTTGGCCAATGGCATGGATCGCACAACGGCTGACCATATGGGGATGTTAGCAACTGTGATGAACTCATTGGCGATGAAAGATGCACTTGAACGGGTCGGCGTTGCCGCCCGTGTGCAAACCGCCATCGAAATTCGCTCGGTAGCTGAACCTTATATTCGCTTGCGGGCGGTGCGCCACCTTGAAAAAGACCGTGTAGTCATTTTAGGGGCAGGCACTGGCAACCCTTATTTCAGCACAGACAGCGCCGGGGCATTACGAGCGATGGAGATTAATTGTGATGTTTTAATCAAGGCCACAAAAGTAGATGGTGTTTATGATTCTGACCCCAAGAAAAACCCAAATGCAAAAAAATATGAGGAGTTAAGTTATTTGCAGGCCCTGAATGAGAAATTAGGAGTGATGGATAGCACGGCAATTACATTATGTATGGACAATAAAAAGCCGATCCTTGTGTTAAAC
>CAZLOF010000479.1:0-4152 GCA_964560745.1 uncultured Thermoflexus sp. | reverse complement strand
GTTTGTCGCCGGTTTGCGCGGCCAGTGTGTTGGCATGTTGTAACCAAGCCAAGGTGTTTGGCTCTTTGCGTAGTCGCCAATATTGGCGCAAATTGAAAGTGATGGTGAGCGTCAAGGCTGGGTCGGCAAAATTGGCGCTGAGGCTGCGGTCTTGGGCCAGCGCTACATTGTCGCGCTCTGCGTCCATTGTTTCTAGGGCTTGGCTGCGGTCTTGGTCGGCGGCAATGGCATTTTCATAAGCCGCGCCAATGTGTTGCCCAAAATAGCGGGCATGGCGTTGGGTATAGCTGGCATGGCTGGCGGGGTGCTGGGCGGCTTGGGCGCGGGCATAGTCACGCAACAGCGGGTGCAGGTCGGCGCGGGGTGGGGCAAACTCGGCCAACGACAGCGCGCTCAACGCCGCCAGCCGTTCCGCCGCGGCGGCTTCGCCAATCTCCAACATGGCGGCAATGCCAGCCACTGGGCTGCCATTGGGGGCGGGGGCACACAAGCCCAGCGCCCAAAACGCCTCGCGCAAGGGCGCATCTAGCCGCTCGTATGACAATCCAAAGGCCACCGTCAGGTTGTCATCGGCAGTGCTGTTTTGCCCCACCGTCTTTAGCTTGTCTATACCGCTTTGTAGCTCGGCCAAGGCTTGGGCGCAGGTTTGGCGCAGCACCACCATGCGCCGCGCCGCAATATCAACCGCCAAGGCCAAGCCGCCCAGCCGCGTAATCAGGGCTTGGGCCGCCTCATTTTGCGCCGCAACGTCCACGCCATAATAGGCCAGCAAGGCCAAGGCATCGGCGCTTTCCAAACGCCCCACTTCAATATCACGCCCCACCTGTATTTGGCTGCGGCTGGTGATGAGGGTGACGGCGGGCGCAGGCAAACACAAGGCGCGCAGGGCTGGCAGGTTGTATTGGGCCAAGCCTTCGGCATTGTCCAGCACCAACAAGGCGCGTTTGCCGTGCAATTGTGTTTGCAACAACCCACTCAATACCGCAAAATTGCCATTGAGCGCCTCGCCCGTGATGCCCAGTTTTTGCAACAAATCACGCACGGGCAGGCTGGGGTTGTCGCTGCGCAGGTCGAGCCAATGCCGCCCATCCGGGAACAACTCGGCGCAGGTGTGGGCCATGTGCAGTGCTAATGCACTCTTGCCCATGCCGCCTGCGCCCTTCAGGCTGGTCAAATTCACCATGCCGGGTTGGGCCAAGCGTTGGCGCAATTGGGCAATCTCGGCCTTGCGCCCGAAAAATGGCTTGGTGATGGCGGGCAAGGTGTAGGTCGCCGAGATCGGCGGTGGTGTATGAAATGTCACCGACCCCGCTATGTTATATACCTGCGAATTTTGAATGCTTTCCGTCGTTAAGGTTGCGCTGCTCGTTGGCGGCGCAGGCTTCGCCTCGGCGGGCAAGCCCGTCGGTTTTTGCTCAAACCATCGCGTCAAAAAATTCTTCATACCGCACTTCTATCCCATTCACGAAAATATGAAGACGGGTCACCGACCCGTCTCTACGATCTTGGCGCACGAATCGCCGCCACCAAATCGGCAAAGCGTTGGCGGCGTTCGCAATAGGTGACCAAATTTCTGGCTTTTGTCACCTTGTCTGCCCCAGCCACACTGTCGGCGTCTATTCGCAAATCAAAACACAGCGTTTCTAGCTCATTCAGGCTGAAATGGGTCGTCAGGGCATCCAAAACCTCAGTGCGGCTGGGGTCGGGCGGCAGCGACACGGTGCGGCGGGTTGAGGCGGTGGCCCCTTGTTGGGTTTGCGCCTGCGCACCCACAATTTGCCCAATATTGACATCGCCGGTTGTGTTAATCACCGTCGAGCCACTGATGGCCCCGTTGACCTTCACGCTGGCGCTGCCCTTTTGCTGGCTTGGGTCGGCATTCACCACCTTCGAGTTGTCAATGCTCCCCGCTTCGAGATGCGCCCCGGGCTGCTTCGCTGGGGCCGTGGCTGATTGGGCGCGGGCTGGCTCCGGCTTGGCCTCGGTGTTCATCTCGGCTTCAATCTGCCCGGCCTTGCCCTTAAATTGCATCTTGTTCGAGCGCCATACCGCAAAACCGATCAACAGAATAACGCCAACGCCTAAAACGAGAATAAGAGTATTGTTGTCCATAATTAAAGATTGGGGATTAGGGATTAAGGACGATAGGGGGTTATTGTAAATGCAAACACGATTCTAAAATGTCCCAAAATGCTCAATGTCCTATTCTTAATCGCGCCTACAGCCAAAAACATTTGCTCGCAAAAGGGCAAGGGTCAAGCGGATAGCGAAACAAGATGTTGATTGGAACGCCGTCAGCCTGACGGCGTTCCAATCAATATCATTTTGCCCCCTACAATTTTCTCGCAAAAACGCAAAAGCGCAAAAAAATAAAAACTTTGCGCTTTTGCGCCTTTGCGTGAAAAAATCCCCAATCCCCCCTCATTCCTGCGCCATCTTACGCCGCAACAGCAGCAGATTCAGCACAAATAACCCTGCGCCCAATGCCAGCAAGCCCAAAATCCAAGTTGGGTTCATCTCCACCCCGCGTAACATCACCTGCTTGAGCAACTGAATGGCATAAGTGGCAGGCAAGGCCCACGATACCCCGCGCACGGCGGGGGTGAGATTGGCAAGGCTGAGAAAAGCGCCGCCAAAAAATACACTGCCCAGCAACACCAACATGGCATATTGCACTGCTTGGCTATCGGTCTCGGCCACAATCGAGATAAAACAGCCAAAACCCAAGGCCGCAAACAACAGCCCAAAAATGATGACGGCATAGCGCCACCACGCGCCCAACATCGGCACACCCAAGGCCAACATCAGCACCACCGTCAACACAATCGCCAGCAGCCCCCCCATCAGCAAATAGCTGGTGTATTTGCCGAGCAAGGTCTCGAAGGCCGTGAGCGGCGAGGCGCGAAATAGCTCAATCGAGCCGCTTTGGCGCTCGCGCACCAGCGACAACGACGACACCGTGACCATGAGATGTTGCAACAGCAACACAATCACGGCGGGGGCAAAAAAATCGGTGATGCGAATCTCGACTGGCGAGATATTTTTGGCATTGCCGGCCAGCGGGCGCACAATGATGGGTGCTTCGATGCTTTTATATTCGTTGATCAGGGCCGTCAGCCGCGCCACCCGCGCCTCAATACGGCTGAGCGCGGTCGATTCGGCAACATAGTCTTTTTGCCCGGCCTCAATTTTTTGCAGCGTTTCGGCGTCTTTGCGCGTGTCGGCCAGCAAAATACGCATTTCTTGTGAGCCGGTTTGGGGGCTATTTGGCCCATTGGGTTGTTTGTCTAGCGATTCGCTGGCATTATCGAGAAAATTGAGCAGTGGTGTCACCGCCGATTCGGTGTTGATGATGGGCCGGACAAGGTCGTTGTATTTGCTTTGGGCCGTGTTTACGTCGGCGCGTTCAAGCGCCTCGCGCATTTGCTTTGCCACTTGTTGCACCGATTTTAAGGGTTCGGCGGCATTGGCGGCCTCCACTTGGCTTTCCTTCATCACCGCTTCAAGCAGATTACGGTTGACCTCTTGCAAAAAATATTGCCACAAATAGTTGATATAACCCGACACAACCGGATCGATTTCGTTGTAATAGAGCAAAAATTGGGCTTGGCGATTGGCGCGAATATCGGCATAGGGGTTGCGTGGGGCGATAGCGACCAGATCGACCTCGCCGCGCCGCAAGCGCAGTAATGCGGCGGCTTCGTCATTGCTAATGCCCTCATACAACAATGATTGGGTGACATTGGGGGCCAGCTCAGCGATTTTGGCCTCGATGGCGCTGCCTTTTTCGGCCACAAACAAAATACGCAGCGGCACGGCATTGTTGCTATAGCCAATGCCAAACAGCAACATAATAATAAATGGCCCCGCCACCAGCGTTAATAATAGCTTAGGCTGCCGCACAATCTCAAAAATTTCTTTGCGTAAAAACGCGGATGCGCGAATAAGGCTGGTTGGCATGAGTAATGGTTAATGGTTAATGGTTAATGGTTAATGATTAATGGTTAATGATTCATTGATCATTAACCATTAATCATTAACCATTAACCATTAACCACTATCTACTGACAATTTGCACAAAGACATCATCAAATGGCGGCACAATTTCTTCGATGGCTTCGAGGCCGACACCGGCATCATTGGCCCAATGGG
>CAZLOF010000478.1:0-4160 GCA_964560745.1 uncultured Thermoflexus sp. | reverse complement strand
AGACGCGCACTAAGCTGTATGTCTATATCGTCTGTGAATTACACTGCAAATTGTATTTAGATAGCGGAATTTCGCATCCAAAATGGCAATATCAGCCGCTGGGTGCGATAGGTTTGGCGTAACAGCACGCCAAAAAATGCAAGGCATACGATGACTGCGACCAGCGATGCCTCGGCCCCAAAGCTGCCGCCGCTCAACAATTCTGGCCCCGACATGCGGCTTTGTAGCAACCCCGGCACATCGATGCCAGATACATTGACACCATAAACCCCGCCTTGCACAAAATTCCATGCGGTGTGAATCCCAATACTCCACCACAGCCGTTTGGTTAGGGTATAGGCAATGCCTAACATCATGCCAGCTTCGAGCGCAATGGCAACCGAGCTAAACACGGTTGCGCCAGGATTGCCAGCATGAGCAAAGCCAAATAAGGCTGAGGTAATAATTAGGGCAACCCAGGTGCCGAGGCTTTCTTCGATGATGCGATAGAGCAGACCGCGAAAAAATATTTCTTCGACAAAGCCGGGAATGAGACCAATTGCGATGGATTGCGCCAGCACTTCTGGCCCATTGACACCAGTGATTTTGTAAATACCCATCAACCATAACAGACCGATGACGATGCTAAAGACCAAAGCGCCCATTAACAAACCTTGTGGAAACTCGGCCCAATAACGCAGCGATAATTCACTGGCTGCACGGCCTTCGATCAGGCGCACAAAACCAACATAAAGCAAAATACTTAATCCCACCGCTACCCCTGTGTTTAGCCATTCTGGTTGCGCCCAATCCCAAGTTTTTAGCAAGGTTGAAATTAGTGTTTGCCCAACAATCAGGCCAAGGCCAAGCATTAACACACCAAGAATGAGACGGGTGAGGGGGAAACGCAAAATACGCAGGCCAAGCGATGGTTTGGAAACTGTCTTTATCATTGATATTGAAATAAATTGTTGTCTTAAGCTGATTCTGTCATCGCCCTAAAAAACACAATGCTAGCAGTATGCCCATGCATAAAATTACGCCCGCCGACCGGCCCCAATTCACCAGCGCAGAAAAAGCCGGCCAATGGCACGCCATTCACCGCCTCTTGCACAAGGCTGATATCGGCATGGGCATGGTCAAACAAACGAGTACCGCGCCCGTTGCACGAAAATAGCAACGCGCCTTGGGCTGGTGAATAAAACGTTTGCGGGGCTAACATCATGGCTAAATCTTCTTCGGCTGAGGCCGCATCGCGCACGTGTAATTGCACCTTGTCGCCGGGGTGAAAAAAATCGCCAACGGCAATGGCCCCAACCTTGGGGTCAACCCCCATCACCCCACGAATGAGAAAATCACCTCGCCCCAATATTTCGGCATCGGGGTTAATGGCCCGACCGAGAAAAACACCACTTTTGCGAAAAAGTGTGCGCTCACTGTCGCTTAGGGCATTAATGGCGATTTGTAACTCTTCGAAAGCCGAGCGCCCGTTTAATTCTAAGATCAAATTTTGCTTGGCTGCTGTTACATTAAATAATTTGCCAACTGGGCGGCAGCCTTGTGATACGACGGTATCGACCGTGATATTGCCAACAAATGCGACCCCGACCAACCCCATATGCAGGCTGAGATCGTTGTAAATGAGCACATTACCGCCGGGGGTATCTGACCCGCTTGTCATGCCACCCACAATTGGCACATTGGGGTAAAACATGTCGAAGGCCGTCAAAATGTCATCCATTGGGGTCGAGAATGGGTCGGCCAAAATGGTGGCAAATTTGACCTCGCCAGTGATGCCGATTGCGCGTCGAAAAGTGAGTGAATCACCCAACAAGGCATCCCATTCACCACGAGTCGCCCCATTGAGGGCGAAGGGGCGCAACTCTACGCCGGGCAGTTGGGCGGCAAGGAGTGAGATCGCGGGTTCTTCTTCTACTTCGGCATCGTGTCCATCGGCGCCGTCGTGGCCGATTACGCCTTCGGCGGTGCAGCCAATCATGACGCGGGCATTCAGTGTTTGGCGCAATTCGTTGGTGATGAACGATGCAGCGCGGGCAAATTTGGCCGAAATAAAGATTTGCAAAAAGTCAATATCTTGCGCCATATCTTGCACCCGCAATTGTTCAATCAGGTCATCGACGGCGGCAGATACATCGCGGGCCGTGCTGCCGGGTTGCACTGTGAGCGCCGAGGCAAATTTCATATCACCCTTCATTTGCATCTATTGTAGTGTAATTGTTGTTATATTTAGTTTTGCCAATTTCATTCTATTGGTGAGGGTAGGGTGAAATTGACATACATCTTTTTAATGTGACCTTGTAAAGATCAAATTGATATAAAAAATTTGCCATAATTGGATAAAATGATATTAGATTTTTTATAGTAAAAATATCATCGGAGGGTTCCTTGTCTAATCAACAAAATTTATTCACTAACGACAAACGCGAAATTTTTGGCTGGACGATGTATGACTGGGCGAATAGCGCCTTTTCAACCACAGTTGCCACTGTTTTTCTTGGGCCATACCTTACGAGTTTGGCAAATGCTGCCGCCGACTCGCAAAAACTGGTTTATTTGCTCGGCATTCCCATTGCGCCCGGCTCATTTATGGCCTATTGTGTGTCGGTATCGGTTGGGCTGCAAGTGTTATTTTTGCCCTTGCTGGGCGCAATTTCCGATTATTCTAATTTGCGCAAATCGATGTTTATGTTGTTTGCCACTTTGGGCGCAATTATGACCACGTGTTTGTTTTTTGTGACAGGTGGGTTATGGTGGCTGGGCGGTTTGTTATTTATTTTGGCAAATTTATCATTTGGGGCGGCCATTGTCTTTTATAACGCTTATTTGCCCGATATTGCCAGCGAAGAGCGACGCGACAATGTGTCATCACGTGGGTTTGCTATGGGCTATTTGGGTGGTGGCCTATTATTATTGGTTAATATCGTTCTATTTTTATTTAGCGACCGAATTGGGGTAGATGGGTCATTGGCGGTGCGTATCAATTTGGCCTCGGCTGGTATTTGGTGGCTGTTGTTTTCCCAAGTCACATTTCGGGCGCTGCGGCCCCGTGCGGCAATGCGGGCCTTGCCCCCCGGTAAAAATTATTTGACTGTCGGCATTGCACAATTGCGCGAAACCTTTCGCGAAATGAAAAATTACCCACATACCATTCACTATCTTATTGCTTACCTTGTTTTTAATGATGGCATTCAAACCGTGATTGGCGTGTCATCGGTGTTTGGGGCCGAAGAATTGAAGCTCGACGTTGGCACGTTAAGCGGTATTATTTTGATGGTGCAATTTGTGGCTTATTTTGGTGCCCATTTGTTTGACCGCATTGCCAGCCGTTATGGGGCTAAAAATGCGATTATTATTAGTTTGGTGGTGTGGGCTACCGTCACCATATATTCTTATGGCTTTTTATACACAGGCACCCAGTTTTGGCTTTTGGGCGCAGTCATTGCGCTTGTGTTAGGCGGTAGCCAAGCGCTTAGCCGCAGTTTGTTCTCAAAAATGATTCCTCGTGGGCGCGAGGCCGAGTTCTTTTCGTTTTACGAAATCAGTGAACGTGGTACATCGTGGATGGGGCCGCTGGTGTTTGGTTTGGTCAATCAATTGACTGGCAGTATGCGATTAGGCATCTTGTCGCTTATCGTTTTCTTTGTACTTGGCTTGGCCTTGCTCATCCCTGTTAACGTTAAACGCGCCATCGCAGAAGCCGAGCGAGGGGATTAAGGGTCAGGGATTAGGGATTAAGGATTGAGGATAATAAGTGACTCGTGACTCATAAATCATGAGTCATAAGTCACGAGTCATCATTTCCAATCCCCAATCCTTAATCCCTAATCCCAATCTCCACCCATGTTAACTCCCCTAAACACATTTTTCCGCACTGGCGCAACTTTAGACGTTGAATTTCGCATTGCTCAGCTCAAAAAATTAAAAGCAGCGATTGAGGCGAACGAGACCGCCATTTTTGAAGCCTTAAAAGCTGATTTGGGCAAGGCCACGATGGAAGCTTATGGGGCCGAAGTTGGCTTAATGCTGGCCGAAATTCGTTATGTCTTGCGGGGATTACAGGCTTGGGCCAAGCCGAAGCGAGCGGCTTTGTCGTTGCCGCAATGGCCTTCGTCGGGCTGGATTTACCCTGAGCCTTATGGGGTAGTGTTAATTATGGCACC
>CAZLOF010000477.1:0-4165 GCA_964560745.1 uncultured Thermoflexus sp. | reverse complement strand
CCGATGCCGACGTCGCCCGCAATGCCGCCAATGCCGAGATCGATGGCGAATATGCGGCACTCTATGCCCGCTATGAGCTGGGTGGGTTCTTTGTCAGCGGTGTGATGAGCGGGGGTCTGCAGCAGGTCGAGCTAGACCGCTCTGTCGCCACCACGACCGGCCGCCAGGAAGCGGAAGGCGAGACAGATTCCGTGGTCTATGGCGGCAGCCTCCATGCCGGCTATGACTTCGATTTTGGTGAGGGCTTCCGTCTCACCCCCAGCGCCGGTGTGCTCTATCAGCATCAGCGTGTCGATGGGTACAAGGAAAGCGGCACCGGTCGTGGCGATGTGACGATGAAGGATCAGGAAAGCGAGTCCATCCGCCTCACCGGCCAAGTCAACCTCGCCAAGACCATCGACTTCGAGGGCTTCGAGCTCACACCGCATGTCAGCGCCGGGATCGCCAACGAGATCACTAAGGGCGGCAAAGCCCGCGGCACCTTCAGCAATGGCAGCGCGTTCGAGGTTCAGCTACAGGAAGACAACCAGGTGATGGGTCTCGCGGGCGCTGGCCTCAGCATTGGCTTCGACACCGGTCTCGCTCTCTCCCTCGACTATCAGAGCCGCATCGCCGGTGACACGACCGATCATGGCATTCTCGCCGGTGTCGCGTTCAAGTGGTGAGACATTATTGAACCAACCCTCATTTCTTGTTTCCTCCTCTAAAACTTATGAAAGGATTTCCATGTCTAGAACTTCTGAGGGCCTTTTTGAGGTTGCCGATCTATTAGATAATCGTTCTCGTGATGACGCTGCAATCGTAAGCCAGCATTTTTCATTTTCTTATAAGCCAACTACTGCGCAATCTGGCCCTGAAAATGAAGGTCCGACGGATTCGCTTTTTAATAATGCTGATAACCAGTTACAATTTGATGAGGTTACGGCTGGGGATTATCTTGACGGAACGCAATACAACGCCCTTGGCGGGAACTTTGTGTAACTTCCAACTAGTATTAAGGAAGCTATAGAAGCAGGATATGCGCCAGGCTCAGATTTTCATGGCGGCGAGGGTAATGATGTTATCTTTGGAAGCCAACAAGATGAGTTAGGAGAGCATCTCTTTGGTGATGCCGGAAACGACAGTTTGCATGGCGGAGACGGAGATGACTACCTTGAAGGTGGTGTAGGAATTGACAGTCTTCAAGGAGACTCTGGAAACGACACATTATCTGGTGGAGATGGCAACGATGGCTTAGATGGCGGTGAAGGCAACGACGTTATTCACGGCGGAAAAGGAGATGATAGTGTTTTCGACAACGGTGGAGACGATATTGTCTATGGTGACGAAGGCAATGACCTATTAATTGGGGTTGCAGGTAATGATATCTTGTTTGGTGGCGAAGGAAACGACGAGTTATGGGGCGGTAATGCCAATGGTATTGTAAGTAATGACACTCTGTTCGGTGGTGCAGGAAACGATATTCTTCACGGTAGTGACGGCATCGACGAATTATGGGGTGGTACGGGACAAGATACCTTAACCGGTGGGCTTGGTTCAGATAGATTTGGCATTGTCTTTGACGATGCGGTCAACAGTATTAAACTGGCAGACGTCGTCACAGACTTTGAAGATGGTAAGGATCTGTTTTTTGTAACAGATAAAGATGGCAACGCACTTAATTTCGAATGGTCGGATTTCGTGGTGTTTGACAAGGGAAACGACTGCATCATTTCCTTAGCAAAAACAGGCGAGTTTTTATACATCGTGCAAGGTGCTGCTGGTCAGATTGACGCCAACGATTTTGTTAACGTCTGATTACGATGCGATCGCTATTTTTCTTAGGTGGAAGCATTGTTGTTTGAATTGCGTACGCCTTAGCTTATAGGGTTTAAGAGGAACAAGAGCGTCTTCGCTAAACCCATGAAGAATGAAGCCGGTCTTAGTAATAAGGCCGGCTTTATCTTTTCAGTGCAGTCAATTCTATAACGCTTCACTATGGTCCTAATCCAACTGCTCTCTTCAATCGCTTCCGCCGAATAGTAGCCATGCTTCCAAGCGTTCTTATTGCCTTTCAGTGTGCCACCACCTGCTCCATGAAACCGACACACCTTCCATCCTTTAACAGGTCTGTTTGCACGGTTTGCCTGTCCGGTTTGAATGGGCTCGGCAACTGGTTGTCTGTAAAATCGATGAGCTTGGCTCTTCTTCTCTTTTTCTAGCCTGATGGGCCGCAACGACCATATCGTCCTTGGGCTCGGCCTTGAATGGCGCCGTGGGCACATCCTCACTTGGTGCTAAACCGAGACGTCTCGTGTCTCAAATACTTTGATAACGGATACTAGGTGTATTCATGTTCGCCGTGGGACAGCTTCCTAAGGACATAATATTCAAATATGTATTCGTCATCATGTCCTATTGCCCGCTCTATCTCGAGACCACATCGGGATGCCATATAAAGGACATTAACTAAAATTGCCGTATATCCAAACATAAGAGCATATCTCCCCGGCTGCAGAGCTTCTGCAAATTTTACAAAGTAATTCTCGGCCTCTTCTCTCTTCATCACCTCGCTATTAAGAAACCGCAAAATTAGGACGTCGCACTTTTCTGCTGCCGCGATCAATTCCGACGGAGTCAGGCAGGATACATCGCTGATCCGCTTAGAAGCGATCACCACCATATGACTGGAAATATCTGCGCCAACAACGCGCAATTGAGGATGAGCATCTTGAATACTCGCCAGTAAGCGTCCTGTCGAACAAGCGGGGTCGTAAACGATAGAATTTGGGGGCAGATGCAGCTGTCTCAAAATATCCGCAGTATAAGCGCGCAAATATTCTTCGCCAGTATCCAAATAATTCGCATCAGCTTCGCTGATATTCCAGTATTCTGGGGGCGATACCAATTCCTTCTGATCTTCATCCATAAAAGCGTAGGGAAATATGAGTGCGCTAAGCGGATTCTTGATTGCCGTCTGTAGCACGATAGCCTTCTGCTCATCAGTAAGTGGCCAATAATAAGCACTGACGCCGTTTTCATGATGGCAAAAGCTATGATACCGCCCAAGCAGCATATCATGATGTATGAGGCTGTACTTTGCTGTACGTGTCACAGGATCAGCCAGTATTTGTCGAATGCCAGAGTAGATCTGGTTGTTTACGGTCAGTAGAAAGAGCATATGTCTATTGATAAGATCACTCACCAGATGGCGCTGTAACAGTTGTGCTAACATTCAAATAGCTCCACCCAGCTTGCTCAGAATAACCTTCAACTTCTCGATAACTATCTCCTGTACCTCCGGCTTACGCACAGTCATGCGAATGCAATCCGATGGCATATCAACTATGGTGCCTTTACCCGGGTACATGGTCGCTATGCCTTCCGACAGAAGGGCTTTCCCAATCCATTTAGCGTCACGGTATCTCCAACATGCGAATAACGTCGTACTCGGCATGCATTCGCCCCCAAGATTGTTAAGGGCGGCTTCGAGTGATGTACGGCCGATCGCAACGCGATCCCAAATTGCTTTAATATCTTTGAGATGCCGAAGCACCGACATCGCACCAATCTCGGCCTGTACGGTCACACCAAAAGGCGGCATTCTCCATGCTAAACGCTCGATTATATCTTGGTCAGCGACGATATAGCCCGCTCGCACGCCGGGTATTAGAAATGTCTTGAACCCTTTCAGGATGATCAGATTCTTGGCGTTAGATCCTGATACAAAGCTACTACCAGCCATGTCCGAGTAACTCTCATCGACGATGACAGGGCGCTCACCAGCCAGGACACACAATTTGTGCAACAGCTCTGTTGGCAACGGCACGCCAAGAGGGTTGTTGGGATGGGACAATATAATAGCATCCGCATGCTCGAATGCCTTCAGCACCTCATGTTGATCGAGCAAATCACATGTAACCACCTCGGCGCCGTATCGTGAGGGCGCCTCAACCAACTGCCAAAATACCGGTGTTGGAACAACAACCTTTCGCCCGACAAGCATGGCTTGCGCCAAAATATCTAGACCGCCATTAATTCCGGCCGTTATCAGAATGCGATCTTGATCTATGCCCAGATAGCCGCCCAGGGCGCATTTAAGGCTGGCCGAGCCATGCGGGTATTTTCTAACGAGGTCAATGCCTTCGATCAGATCCGCTTTCACCCCGGGTGGTAGGTCGTGGTC
>CAZLOF010000476.1:0-4174 GCA_964560745.1 uncultured Thermoflexus sp. | reverse complement strand
CGATGAATGTGACTAAGCAATTTAAATCTGGTGCAGCCACCGCCAGCGCCCAAGCGGCGGGTGGTCCTTATTAATACTTAGTTTGATCATTTCTTCTAAATAATTGAGTGCACCCTCAAAAGACTTAATGCCGAACTCACTATCGCTTGGTGTTTGGCGAAGGCAAAACCCTGCCAAACATCAAGCGATAGCGAGTTCGGCGAAAACGTATTTTTAATACGAGAATTTGTATCCTTTTGAAGATGCTTCGAAAAAAGGTATATGCCACATCTGTGCCATTGTGGGACTCTTACGATGGCCCGTATCACTATTCAACGGCGCGTTATATCTCTTTGAATGGGACTTACCCCAATAGTTCACAAACGAAGCACGTTGATTACATTCCGCAGTTTTCGCTTTATTATGTGTTGGCTGGCATCGCCATGTCACCCATACGCAGCACCGACAAGGTTGAGCCAGAGTTAAACCCGGGTGGGGCGTGGCGGCGGCTGTATATTTATGACCCCCATGCACATGAATTTCCATATCAAGGCACAGCGGCGGCGGTGTTTTTGGGGCGATTATTATCGATTGTGCTGGGCACACTCGCTGTGGCTTGCACATGGTTTATTGCCAAAAATTTATTTCCAAATCGTCCAGCCATTGGCTTAACGGCAACCTTGCTGCACGCTTTTTGGCCCTTGTCAACTTTTATTGGCAGCGTCATTACCAATGATATTGCGGTGGCGTTAGCTGGCTCGGTGGTGCTATGGCTTATTTCTCGGCTGGTGGCAACCTATCGCGATGGACGATTAAAACGCCACAGTCCAACTTGGTTTGCCATTGGGCTAGCTATTGTTGCAGGCGTGCTCAGCAAAAATAGTGGTATCGCATTGATTGGGTTTGCTATTCCTATATTATTATGGTTTCTATTACGAGTTTATCGTAAAAACATAAAACGGGCCATATTATTTATGGCTGGTTTATGCCTTCTTTTAGTTATTCTTTATATTTTCCCATATAGGCAATATGCAGATTATTTTCCACTGCTCTATCTTCGCGTAAGAGCTATCCGAGATACCATCTTTGGGGGGAGCGAAAATAACTCGTCTATTTTGAGCAGCCTTCCTATGCTCATTCGCACAAAATTAATTCATCCCAATTTAATCCGTTATATCCCGGATTATATTTTTGGCATTTTTGGCTCAGTCTCGTTATTTATGCCAACCTCTTGGTATCAAATTGCGCGGGTAAGCAGCTTAATCCCGATCTTTGGTTTATTGCTTGCCAAACGTCGTGGCTATCAAGCTCGGCATATTTGGTTATTAGGCAATGCCTTCTTTTGGATGTGTTTTATTGCCTTTGTGCCGTCGTTGCTTTATAACGACTTTTGGCAATCATTTCAAGCGCGTTATTTTTTGCCAGCGTGGAGCGCTTTGATGTTGCTGATTGTGATTGGGCTTGATTCATTGCCACGTTTTATGCGCCGCCCAGCAATGCTAAGTGTGGTGGGGGCAGTGTGTTTAGTCGGTCTAATGACCCCCATTGTGGTTATGCGGGCAGCCTATAATAAACCTACTTTTGTTTCTGACCGTTTAACTTATAGCTACCCCACACAAATGACAACGTCATTGCGTTTTGCCGAATCTAGCCTGTTTGGGCCGAGCGATATGATTGAATTGTTTGGGGTCAGTGTTGCGCGTGATCGTCTTGTGATTGACCCAGCCCGTATTGTTTACGCTGACGATGCCGAAAGTTGGCAAGCCCGTATGCGTGGTGAACCGATGCTCGAGCTTGATTGGCGCGTCATAAAAAAGCCAGCTGCAACTTACACAGTTCAAATTGAGGGTGTTACGACAAATGGCGAAGCTGTTCCCTTATTGAGTGCTATTCCGGGGTATGGTAAATTTCCCACTGCTTTATGGACATCAGGCGATCAATTTCGTGAACGTATTCGTTTACCCGAACAAAATTTAACAGCAATTCGTATTCAATGGATGAATGGGGCAACTGGGCAAGCGCTTGAATCTAATTGCCCGCAAAAAAATTATTGTGAATTTGCATTGCCTGTAGCAAAATAATATTGAGTGTTTTGGCGAATGTTTTTATGTTGAGAAAATGGCTTAAACAACTAACCCGTCGGTTTGGTTATGATATTGTGAAATATTATGGCGACCCCAATGATATTTTTCCATCTGATTTTGATGATGAATTGAAGGCGATCGTCAAAGCCGTTCAACCTTTTACCATGACCACCAAAGAAAAAATCTTTGCGATGGTTGAAGCGACCAAGTATGTTACACGCGCTAATATCCCCGGTAGCATTGTGGAATGTGGTGTTTGGCGCGGTGGCAGCATGATGGCGGCGGCTTATGCCCTTAAAAATCTTGGCGTGACGAACCGAGATTTGTTTTTGTATGACACCTATACCGGCATGGTTGCGCCAGATGCGTTAATTGATGTAAGTGTTGTGGGTGAATCTGCTGTGTCGATGTTTAAACATTTGCAGACGGGCGATGATACTTCGGCTTGGTGTTTGGCATCGATCGAAGATGCGCGTAATAATTTGTATAGCACTGGTTATAACCCCGAAAAAATTCATTTAATTAAGGGCAAGGTTGAAGACACGATTCCAAGCCATATGCCAGATCAAATTTCTATTTTGCGACTCGACACCGATTGGTATGAATCTACCTTGCATGAATTAGTGCATTTATACCCTCGGCTTGTAGTGGGCGGGGTGTTATTAACTGATGATTATGGTCATTGGATGGGAAATCGCAAGGCAATCGATGAATATTTTGCCCAACATCATATTCCGATCTTACTGCATCGAATTGATTACGCCGGTCGTGCTTTTATTAAAATGCGAGATAGCTAAATGGATGTTGTTCGCCGCCCCATTTGTGCCGGTGGTGTATACCCGGCGCAGCCGCTGGCGCTAAAACGCGCCCTAAATCAATATTTGTCGAATGCCACCGCGCCCAAAGCCGCATTACCTAACGCGATGGGTATTATTAGCCCCCATATTGACTATGCACGGGGTGGGGCGGTTTATGCGCAAGCATGGCAGGCCATTGCCCCGCTGGCCCAATCTGCCGACCTCGCCGTCATTATTGGCACCGATCACCGCAGCGCCGACCCATTTACCCTGACCCACCACCATTACGCCACCCCTTACGGCGTATTGCCAACCGCCAAGCCGTTGGTCGATGGCCTAGCCGAGGCCATTGGCCCTTATGCAGCGCTGCGGGGTGCTTATCGCCACGCCCACGAGCATTCGATCGAGTTGCCGCTGGTGTGGTTGCATCACATGCGGCAAGGGCAGGCTTGCGAGGTTTTACCCATTTTGGCGGGTTCGATGGGGCGCTATAACGTCAATATTAGCCCCGCGCAACAGCCTCTTGTCGCCCAATTTCTCGATGCACTGCGCGTGCTAACTCAAGGTCGGCGGGTGATTGTAATCGCATCGGGCGATTTGTCGCATGTCGGCCCGGCCTTCGATGGTGACCCATTAGATGATGCTGGCAAAACTACCTTACAGGCCGAAGACCAAGTTTTGCTTGATCACATTCAACGGGGTGATGCGGAAGGATTTTATGGCGCGATTGCCCAACACCAGAATAAAAATAATGTGTGTGGCACAAGCCCCATTTACTTAGCCATGAAATTATTGGCGACCCAATCGGCACAAATCCACGATTACGCCATGTGCCCCGCCGATCGCCATGCGTTTTCGGTGGTGAGTGTGTGCGGCACGACATTGTGATTTTCGCAGTGGCATAATCGCGCCCTGTGCAGATCTACCTCGAACATATTCGTTTGTTTAGCCGCAATGCGTGGCTGTTTACATTGGCCCGTTTTATTTTTGCCATCGGCATCGCCATTACCCGTGTTTTTCTCAATCTTTATTTATTGGCGCTTGGCTTTGATTCGGTATTTTTAGGCTTCATCTCGTCGGTGGCGCTGATTGGCGGGGCAGTGTTTACCATTCCAGCCATGCTGTTATTAGATCGGCTGGGGCGGCAACGGGCCATGCTGATTGGGGCCACCCTGAGCGTGTCGAGTTGGCTGATTTCGCTTGTTGCCCCGACCCGTGAAACCTTGGTGTTGTTTCAATTTTTGGCGGGGCTGGGGGATGTGTTGTATGGTATGGCGGTGGTGCCGATGTTGGCCGAAATTTCGGGCCAGCGTG
>CAZLOF010000475.1:0-4177 GCA_964560745.1 uncultured Thermoflexus sp. | reverse complement strand
TCCCTAGGCTTGCGCCAAGCGGCAGGCCGTTATCTAGCCCAAAGAAGGCGCTTAATAGTTGCCCCTGCCCGCGCGTTACGCCGTCAACATAACCAGCCAGAATCGAATAATCATCTTCAATTGATCCTCTGTTGCAGGTGGGTGAACCAAGCCGACAGCATTACGGTAATGAAAACCAACATAAAAAGTGTGACCCGCAGCGTGCCCCCTTGTTCAGGGTTGGTGAGGCCATTTAAGGCAAGAAAAACCAAGTTGAGAAGTAAGTAGGCGGCGATGACCATAATCGCTATTGACAGCGATTTTGCTTTCACTTTACCAAAGGTTAGGATTGTCAGCCAGATCAAGATGATCAGGTTGGCTGAGACGCGCAGGGTCTAACTGATGGGTGGCGGCGTGCAGGAGAATATCAGCCAGTTGGACCAGGATGAGTATGCCCCCGATAATTTTGAGGGTGGTGTGGGTGTTGTTCATATGGCCTTGCTCGTTTGGCGATAGGCGCTCCACACCGATAATGCCACCATCAGCACGGCCAGTGGCAAAATGATCTCGTTGCCGATGGCCCCGGGTGGGGTGTGGGCGAAGGTGACGGGGTTCATTTTGCCAACCAATTCACGTAGTAATACTTCTAATATAAGCATCAGCCACATGAACGGGATGAGTGAGCGGTAGCGAAAGACCACCAGCAGTTGAATGATGGCGAATAATAATTGTGAGCTGCCCCATAGCCCAAAGGCGAAGATAATGCCGTTTGCACCGGCCACCGATAAATCAATCCCGGCGATACTGCCTGCACCGCCATCTGGGGCGAGCAAATGAATGAAACTACGCACCGTGCTGACGATGGCATAGAGGGCGAAGCCATAAAAGGGGAGTTGCCAGCCGGGTAAGGTATTGTCGATGTGGGCGGGTAAGAGGGTTTTAAAAATGTTTTTCATCAATAATTTTCTAATGAGTCTCAATTGTATGATATGACGATTTATACTTGTTTCTGAAATTAATCGGCAATTGTTACCGCGTTGTGTTTGAGCTAAGCCCGTCGTTGTTAGCCGGTGCACCGTGCAATTAGCCAATATTGCCATTTGTGATCAAATGGTAAATGAAACGATGATTGCCGCGATATTGTATTTAAAAAAACAAACGCCCTATAATGACACGCTAAATCTATGAAAATCACGCGCATTCTGGCTTATCGGGTTGAATTGCCCTTGTATGAAACGACGTATAAATGGAGCGGCGGCAAATCGGTCACTATTTTTGATAGCACAATTGTGCGGGTCGAGACCGATGCCGGCCTGATTGGTTATGGTGAGGTGTGCCCACTCGGCCCATTTTATTTGCCGGCTTATGCCAATGGGGTGCGGGCGGGGTTGCACGAGCTTGGCCCGCATCTTTTGGGTCAAGACCCGCGCCAACTCGCCAAACTTAACCGCACAATGGATGCGGCGCTGAAGGGCCACCCCTATGTGAAGAGTGGCATTGACATCGCCTGCTGGGATATTTTGGGCCAAGCAACGGGGATGCCGGTGTGCGAGCTATTGGGTGGGCGCTATGGCGATGATGTGCCGCTTTACCGCGCTATTTCGCAAGAATCGCCCGATGCAATGGCGGCTAAGGTGGCGGGGTATCGCGCTGAGGGCTATCATCGTTTTCAACTCAAGGTGGGTGGCGACCCCGATGTCGATATTGCGCGTATTCACGCGGTTGCGGCTAAATTGCAAGCAGGCGACCGCCTGATTGCCGATGCGAACACAGGCTGGGTGCAACACGAGGCGGTGCGCGTGGCCAAGGCCGTGCGTGATGTCGATGTGTATATTGAGCAGCCTTGCCTAACCTATGAAGAATGTTTGGCGGTGCGTCGTCAATGCCAACATCCTTTTGTGTTGGATGAGAATATCGATGGCCTCGATGTGTTGTTGCGGGCCAAGGCTGATTTGGCGATGGATGTCGTGAATTTGAAGATCAGCAAATTTGGCGGGCTGACCAAAATTCGCCAAGCCCGTGATTTGTGTGTCAGCATGGGCATTGCCATGACGCTCGAAGATTCATGGGGGGGTGATATTGCGACCGCCGCCATTGCCCATTTGGCCCACAGCACCCCGCCCGAATTTTTATTTACCACCACCGACTTTAATAGCTATGTCACCGTCAGCACTGCCGATGGTGCGCCGCAGCGGATAAATGGGCGTATGGCGGCCTCGACTGCACCCGGCCTTGGCATTCGCCCCAAGTTGGATGTGTTGGGTGTGCCGGTGGTGATCATTGGGGGGTAATTTGAGCATGGCTCCGCCTATCTCACACCCCAACGACCCGTTGCACGGCATTACGCTCGAAACGATTGTGACGACCTTGGTCGAGCGTCATGGTTGGTATGTCATGTCGCAACGTATTCCGGTGCGTTGTTTTCAATTAAGGCCAACCATCAAATCGAGCCTAACGTTTTTGCGCAAAACGCCTTGGGCACGTGCCAAGGTCGAAGCGTGGTTTATTTCAGAAATTAAAACGAGCAACTTGCCTTAAGCATTATGTTTATTGACACAAACGAAGCCAAACTATATGCCGCCTGTTATGGCCCGAAGCACGCCCCTGTCATCGTTGGCATTGGTGGCTGGATCGGCAGCTCAGAATTATGGGCCGAGCCATTTGCCATTCTTAGCGATAGGTGGCGCACCATCGCATATGACCATCGTGGTTGTGGGGCGACTGTGGCATCGGTGTCGAGCATTACGCATGAAAATCTGGTGAATGATTTAATTGTTGTGCTGGATGCGTGTGGTGTTGAGCAGTGTGTGTTGGCGGCAGAATCGTCGGGCGCGCTGACCGCCATCGATGCCGCCTTGCGTTACCCGCAGCGTATCAGCCATCTTGTGATTGTGGATGGGATGTATCATCGTGGCCCTGTGCAAGAAAATGACCCATTTACCCAAGGGTTGCGCATGGCTTATGAGACGACGCTCACTCGTTTTATTGAGCTTTGTGTGCCCGAAGCCGATAGTGTGCATATTAAAAAATGGGGGCGACACATTCTCAACCGCGCCAGCCAAGAAAGCGCTATTGCGCTGCGTTGGACAGGCAGTGAGGTTGACTTGCGCGGCAAACTTAGCGAAATTATGCAGCCAACGCTGGTGATTCATGGCGACAAAGATATGATTGTGCCGTTGGCGCAAGGGCAGGCATTGGCGGCGGCAGTTCCCCATTCAACTTTGCTGGTGTTGAATGGGGCTGGTCACGTGCCTACGCTCACGCGCCCAGAGGCAGTGGCGAATGCGATGATGGAATTTTTGCGCTAACCTTCGATGACAGTGCCTTTGCCAGCCATTGAGTTGCGCACACAGCCAGCTAAACGGGCATCACCAAAGACCACTTGTTTTACACCGGCGGCAATGGCTTCGCTGGCCCCCAACACTTTCTTTTTCATGCGGCCTTCGGCAAAAGACAGGGCTTGCTCAAGCCCATCGTAGCGAATGTGCGGGATGAGGGTGCTTTCATCGGGGAAAGTGCGCAACAAGCCGGGCACATTTGACAAAATAATGAGTTGTTTGGCCCCAATGGCCGAGGCGATCATGGCGGCGGCGCGGTCGCCATCGACGTTTATGGCTTCGCCTTCGGTGCTGCTGGCGGGTGGAGTGACAATAGGCACATAGCCATTGTCGAGTAACAAAGTTAGCAATCCTGCATTCACTTTTTCAACTTTGCCGGTATAGTCATCGCGCACCAACATCTGGCGACCATCGACCACCGCCCGCACGCTGGCTTTGCGCGGGCCTTCGAGCAAGCGCCCATCGATGCCGCTTAGCCCAACGGCATTGACACCGCGTTTTTGCAACCGCTCGACAATGCGGGTGTTCATTTTGCCCGCGTAAACCATCGCAAAAATATCGAGGGTTTCGACATCAGTATAGCGCGAGGTGTAACCTTGAGGCGACGTTAAAATACGGGGCGGCTTGCCTAATTTTTCAGAAATAACATTGGTTTCGTGCGAGCCGCCATGTACCAAAATCAGTTTTTGGCCTTCTTTTACCAAAGCGGCGATGTCATCGCACACCAAATCATAGTTAATACCGGCGCTGCCGCCGACTTTGATCACAATTACATCAGACATAACGGGCGGGGAGTATACCGTGATCTTGTGCTATAGCTTATATCTTTTTATGGCGCAAATTTCTAACGAATATACAGC
>CAZLOF010000474.1:0-4177 GCA_964560745.1 uncultured Thermoflexus sp. | reverse complement strand
CCGCCCACCATCACCCGATTGACTTTGGTGGTTAAAATTTGTGCAGGCGCAATGGCCGTGAGGTCATGGGAAAGAATAATCAAGTCGGCCAATTTGCCAACTTCGAGCGAACCAATCTCGCGCTCGCTGCCACCGGCATAAGCCGCGCCCAAAGTATAGCCGTGAATGGCTTCGTCGATGGTCAAGCGCTGCTCTGGCTGCCAACCCTGTGAGCTGGGGCTGCCATCGACTCGCCGCCGCGTAACCGCCGCATAAATACCAAGAAACGGGTCAAATGGCTCAACTGGGGCATCGGACCCAAACGCCAGCTTTGCGCCAGCATTTAGCAATGAGCGCCATGCATACGACAAATTCGCGCGTTGTTCGCCTAACAATTTTAAGGCCATTGGCATGTCCGAGGTGCAGTGAATGGGCTGCGGCGAAGCGATCACGCCTAATTTTGCAAATCGTGGGATATCTTCAGCATCGAGATGTTGGGCGTGTTCGATGCGGTGGCGCAAATGGGGCATTGGGCCAAGTGCTTTTTGACAATTTTCGATTGCATCTAACACATCGCGGTTGCCGCGATCACCAATGGCATGAACGACAATGCAAAAATTAGCTTTGGCGCAACGAATGGTGACATCAAACAACTCTTCTTTATCAAAGGTAGGCAAACCGCAGTTATCGCCATCATTTAAATAAGGTGCTAACATGGCTGCTGTGCGCTGGCCCAATGCGCCATCGATAAAAATTTTGACCCCACCAATACGCAGCCAACTATCGCCAAAACCACTGTGCAACCCAAGGTCAATAATCGTCTCTAAATCTTCGACCGGCAATTGCTTGACAATGCGCAAGGTCAATTTGCCTTGTTGTTTCAAACGTTGATAGGTCGAAAATGTTTTCATCCCGCCTGCGCCATCCATGCAATGCACACCGGTTAGCCCAGCCAAATTCATGGCGTGCATTACGTCGATCACGGCAGCTTCTTCTTGTTCAAGCGTCAACTCTGGCACATGTTGATCGACCAAACGCAAGGCCGTTTCGAGCAACATCCCACTCGGCGCACCGCTGGCATCATGCACAATTTCACCACCGGGCGGGTTAGGCGTATAGGCAGTGATGCCACAGGCCCGCATGGTAGCGGTGTTGATCCACATTCCATGCCCACTGCGAGAGCTAAGCGCCACTGGGTTGTTAGGCGCAACCGCGTCTAAATCTGCCGCCGTCGGGAACACGGACGAACCCCAATCATTATGTTGAAACCCGCGCCCCAGCAACCATTCGCCCGGCTTGGCTTTATCGGCTGCGGCTTTTACAATCGCTAACGCTTGTGCCTTGCTCGGCACATCCATCAAATTAATGCGTTTCATCGCCAAACCGGTCCATTCGAGGTGCAAATGGGCATCGATCATGCCCGGCATCACAAATGCCCCATTGAGATCAATATGCTGCGCATCGGGTAAATGGATTGCCTTTATTTCGGCATCGCTGCCAATGGCCACAATTCGATCATTCGCAATGGCCATCGCGCTTGCGCGAGGTTGGTTGGGGTTCACCGTATAGATGTTCCCATTGGTAAAAATGTAGCTCATAGTTTAATAATTAAAATTATGCTTGATTTATATCATAACGTTGCGTAGATTATGAGTATATCTCCTAATATCTCATTATTTTCGTGGTGCAAAGAAAGTTTTTCTCAGCAAATTCGGCCTAAAGAATGAGAAGGAAAAAGCGATACACCAGTGGCGCGTCTCTCGTTTCAGCCCACAATCACTTCTGGTAAAGTAGTAGGCGTGGCAATAAAGAGACGCTGGCGATGGGGTTATGGGCTGCTATTTGTGGCTGGGCTATTGCTTTATAGCGCAACCTTACAAACCGATGTGCAAGCCGCCGACAGCGGCGAATTTCAGGTTGTCGCGTGGACGTTTGGCGTTGCCCACCCACCCGGTTACCCGCTGTTTACCCTCATCAGCGGGCTATTTGCCCATTTACCATTGGGCAGCCCTTACGCCCAAATGGCGTTTATGTCGGCGCTGGTTTCAGCCGTCACTTTGGTATTAGTGGCTGCAAGCGCCGCCAAAATCACCCAAACCCAACATTTCAGCACTTTATTACCCGCGCTTGCCCTCGCCACCAGCACCACTTTTTGGGCACAAGCCACCACCGTCAATATTCGCAGCCTCACCACATTTTTTATGGCGCTCATGCTGTGGGCCATGTTACAAAATACCCGTTGGGGGCTAATCTTGTTTTTTGCGGCCTTTGGCTTGGGGGTTGGGCATCATCTATCGTTGCTTTTTCCCGGGGCGGTGTTTGCCGTTTATGTTTTGGTGAATTGGTTGCGTAGCGGGGCAACACGCCACGCCCACGCAATAGGGCTGGCCGTCATCATCGCTGCCGCCAGCCAATTGGTTTGGCTCTACCTGCCGATTCGGGATGCCGCCAACGCCCGCTTTGCACCCGGCAACCTCAATACCTTCGCCAATGTGCTCTATCACATACGCGGTGGCGGCTTCGAGGGCGATATGCTGTATTTTGTCTTCAAAGAACCCCAATTATTGTGGGATCGTTTGTTGCTATTGCCGCAATTGCTCACTTTTCAATTTGGCCCCGTCTTGCCTTGGTTGATGGTGCTCGCGGCGCTCAGCTTGCTCATTCGCCGCACATGGCTCGCCTGCACTTTGGTGCTGGCCTTTGCCTTGCATTTATTCATCACGCTCACCTATCGCGCCCCTCAAACCGTCGAATACGCCCTGCCGGCATGGCTCATTGCCTGTGTTGGCCTTGCCGGAATGGGAAATTTAAAATTTAAAATGGAAAATGGAAAATTAGCTCAATTTCTAATTCCTAATTTTAAATTTTTCATTTTAAATTTTTCATTTGCAATTCTGATGGTTTTCGTCGGCCTAAATTTCAGCCAGCGTTTGCCAAGTTTTGTGGCGTTGGCAAATGACCACAGTGTGCGCGATGCCGCCCAGCGCACGCTTGAAAATGCCGCGCCCAACAGCCACATTTTTGCTCAATGGCATCAGGCCACCCCCATGTGGGCCGTGCAAAGCATCGACGGCCTGCGCCCCGATGTCACCATCGAGTATGTTGACCCACGTGGCGGCGAGGCTTACGCCACCCAATTCGCCCGCCGCGTGGCCCAATCGACCGCACCCGCCCGCTATGCCACCAGCTACGATGCCGCTGCCTTTGCCGCCGCCAATTTATGCGCCATCCCCCAACAAGCCATTCCAGTATGGGAGGTATTTTCATGCCCACTGACCAGCATCAAGCTAGCTTCGCCATTGTTGTTTGATGGGCGCATCGACATTTTTAGCGTCAAACCCGACCGTGAGGCCATTCAACAAGGCGGGCGCTTCGACGTTATCATCATTTGGCGAGCCGCCGCGGGTTTTGTCGATGGCGATTCGCTCAGCGTGCGCCTGATGTATCCCGATGGGCGTTTGGCAAGCAATATCGACCTGCGACTTGACCCACAACAACAGCCCGGCCAAGTGCAAGCGCGTCGTATTACACTCGGTGTGCCGCTCGATTTGCCGCTCGGCCCGCGCTCGTTATTCATCGGGGCATATCGCGGTGGGCAAATTTTCAAAACACCAGCCAACGACGATTTTGTGGCAGTTGAATCGCTGCTCGTGCAACCAGCTACAAACGCAATAACACAGGCCTCGCCCGGCCTCATTCGCTTTGCCGACCAAATGCAACTAATGTCCGCCAAAATTCAACGGCGCGACGATGTGGCCTTGGTCGATTTAGATTGGCTAGCCTTGCAGCCGCTAACCACCGATTACATCGTATCGGTGCGGCTCGAAGGCGATGGCTTTTTCAAATCTCACGACGGCGTGCCCGCCTTGGGGGCCATCCCCACCCTCAAATGGTTAGCCGGTTCGCGCATCACCGACCGCCACGTCATCGCACTCGATGGCTATCGCGGCCCCCTGCGTGGGCGCGTTGTCGTCTACGACTCGGCTACCGGCCTCCCCTTGCCCAAACTCAGTAGGGAAGTGCTGAGTGCTGAGTTCTGAGTCCTAAGTTCTAAGTCCTAAGTGAAAGAATTGTTAAATGTTGCGCCACTCAGAACTCAAGACTTATCACTTAGCACATCCCACTTAGCACTCATAACTCAGCACTCAGCACTCCTCGACCTTCTACCACGCATACGCGGTTTTGATGAAATGGGCAA
>CAZLOF010000473.1:2818-4181 GCA_964560745.1 uncultured Thermoflexus sp. | reverse complement strand
ACCATTAACCATTAACCATCAATCATTAACCCATTAACCATTATGAAAACCCCATCTTTTACCATCGGTATAGAAGAAGAATATCAGATTGTTGACCCGCAAACCCGTGAATTAAAGTCTGGCATTATGCAATTGATGGAACACGGCAAAGGCACAACGCTTGAGTTAAAACCCGAATTGCATCAATCGATTGTCGAAATCGGCACCGAAATTTGCAAAACGGCCAGCGAAACAAAAGCCGAATTGATTCGCTTACGCACAGGTGTGATTGGGCTGGCCGAAAAATCAGGGCTAAAGATTGTCTCGGCGGGCACACACCCCTTCTCAAGCTGGCGTAATCAAGAGATTACGCAAATGGATCGCTATGCTGGGGTGCAAAAAGACATGCAAGAATTGGCCCGTCGCTTGCTCATTTTCGGAACCCATGTGCATATTGGCATCGAAGACCCCGAATTTATGATCGACTGCATGAAAGTAGCGCGTTATTTTGTGCCACACGTCTTGTGCTTGTCCACCAGTTCACCTTTTTGGATCGGTGGCGATACCGGCCTCAAATCATATCGCAGCACCATCTTCCGCAATTTTCCGCGCACAGGTGTGCCGCCCACCTTTAATTCGCGCTCCGATTACGATAGCTTTGTCAATTTTTTGGTGCGCACCAACTGCATCCCCAACGCCACCAAGATTTGGTGGGACATTCGCCCCAATCCCAAATACCCAACGCTCGAATTTCGGGTGTGCGATGTTTGCACACGGGTGGATGAGGCCGTGTGTATCGCCTCGATCTTCCAAGCCATCATTTACAAATTATGGAAAATGCGCCGCGACAATATTACTTTTCGCGTGTATGACCCCAATTTGATCGAAGAAAACAAATGGCGGGCGGTGCGCTATGGCTTAGATGGCAAACTGATCGACTTTGGCAAAGAGGAAGAACGACCAGCCCGTGAACTCATTCACGAGCTGATTGAATGGTTTATTGGCGATGTAGTTGACGAACTCGGCAGCCGCAAAGAAGTGGAATATGCCTATAAGATCATGGACGGCGGCTCAAGTTCAGATCGCCAATTGGCAACTTTTCAACGCACCGGCAGTATGCAGTCGGTGGTCGATCAATTGATTGCTGAAACGGAAGAATTTTAACGATTTACGATTTTTGATTTACATTTTACGGTTTTTTAAGGCCATGCAGTGAAAATAATTGATTGCTAGATTAAACCCACCCCTAACCCCTCCCAAAGGGAGGAGTTAGGGGTGGGTCGGTGGTCATATATCGTCATTTATTTCTTCTGAACAGCCTAATCGTAAATCGTAAATCAAAAATCATAAATTCCTCATCGCTGTGTTTCGTCGCGTTCTTACT
>CAZLOF010000473.1:0-2808 GCA_964560745.1 uncultured Thermoflexus sp. | reverse complement strand
AATCATCCCCGATAGTTTCGCGATGCCCACTTATAATCTTTGCCATGCCGGCATGCATCAGGTTTTTCAAACCGGATTGATAACACAAATGGAAAAAGAAGGCAAAATGCCCAAACTAATTTTGTTGCATCTTGAACCCGAAGAATTTATTGGTGAACAATTCAACCGCGATATTCAAAATCTAAAATTCTATCATGCGTCGTATTCTCACTTGGCTGCCGCTTGGTTTTACAGGGCTAATCTTCATGGGCTATTTGCTGCTCATGCTGATGTATGCCCGATCCTTGTTTGCTTTTCCGCTCGATTACGATCAGGGCGAGGGCTTCGAGTTGTATGATGGCATTCGTTTGGCGCGTGGCGAGGGCATTTACCTCGACAATGCCCAATTTCCGTTTTACGCTTCCAACTATCCGCCAGTGTATCGGCTGATGTTGGTTCCGCTCATTTGGCTATTTGGCCCTCACATTTGGGTCGGGCGGGCGCTTACTTTCGCTTGCACTTTGCTCATTGGCGCACTCATCTTTTTAAATTTAAAATTAAAAATGGAGAATGGAAAATTAGAGGGCGCTCATTCTCCATTTTCAATTTTCAATTTTCAATTTTCAATTTCCCTAATCGCGGCTTTGGCGTTTTTTGCTGCCAATTATGTCTATCAAATCGCCCCATTGGCCCGTGCCCATTTGCCGATGGTGATGTTTGCCGTCGCGGGCATCACCTGCCTCGACCGCGCTTTTGCGTTTGTAATCCCCAATCCCCAGTCCCCAATCTCAAATCTCAAATCACTGGGTATCGCCCTGCTTATCATTGCGGGGTTTACCAAATTACAAGCCATTGATGCGTTGGCGGCAGGCTTTGGCTATGTGTTGTTACAACAACCGCGTTGGGGCAGCAAGGCCTTAGCCGTCAGCGTGGCCATCACTGGCCTCATTGTATTGGGGCTAAATAGCCTCACCGGCGGGCAATTTTGGCTCAATGTGGTGGCGGCCAATGTCAATGAATATAGCCTTGAGCAAACATGGCGCATTTACCGCGAATGGTTTAGCCTGCAAACCCCGCTGATTTTGTGCGCCAGCCTTTATGTGTTGTGGGATGGAGTTGATGCAATTCGTTATCACAACTTGCGCCGCATCAGTGTGTGGTCATTTTACTTTGTGACTGGCTGCGCAATGGGTATGTTGACGGGCAAATGGGGCGCTGGGCCAGCCTATCTCATTGCCGCCATCGCCGCCGCGTGTGTGCTAACTGCCAAGTTATTATTCAGGATTAGGGAGCAAGGATTAAGGATTGAAAGACATCACTATGCCCAATCCTTAATCCCTTTGTTGTCAAGTTTCATCTTCTTGTGGCAAGCGGCACTCAATTTGCATTTGCCAACCTCGGGGCGTATTTTTAGCGTTGTGGCAACGGTGTTAGGTGTGAGCGGGCAATCATCCTATTCGCCATATCCCTATTACGATAGCATCGGTTACACTCAACTGGGGCATTTACTTGCACCCCAAGACCTGATTGAAGCCGAGCGGCTGGTGCAATTTGCCAAAAGTGTGAATGGCCCAGTGTGGAGCGAAGAGGCCATGATTACGCTGCGGGCAGGCAAAGATGTGGTGACAAATCCCACCCAACTTTATAATTTAGCCAAAAATAATACGCTCGATACGCGCCAGATGATAATGATGATCAATGAGCGGCGCTTCGGACTCGTCATCTTGAAAGCGGAGTTTTATCCGTCAGACGTGCTTGAGGCAATCGGCAAAAACTATGACCGACAATACCCATCCACCAAAATGAATGGGTTTGATTATTGGTTACTAACACCCAAAACAAAATAAAAGTGCTGAGTGCTGAGTGCTGAGTTTATTTTTCTCAGCACTCAGCACTCAGCACTCAGCACTAAAAAATGAGAGCATTTGTATTAAGCGGCGGCGGCAACAGAGGGCCATTACAAGTTGGGGCATTGCGTGTGCTGATGGAGCGCGGCATCATGCCCGATTTGATCGTTGGCACATCGGCAGGCGCAATCAATGGCACGAGTTTGGCGGTATCGCCAACCATTAAACAAACCCACGAAATGGAGCGGCTGTGGGTGCGGGCTGGCGAGCGCAATTTGATTTATGTTGGTGCGGCAACGGCGTTTATGCGCATGGCACGCGGCAAAGACTATATCGTCAACAACCGTCCGTTACACGATGATATTCGTCACCGCGTGTTGCCACCCGATAAACAGCGCTTTGGCAGCCTCAAAATTCCACTTTACATTACTATTGCGCATCTGGTCAGCCACACCCTCTATATTTATGGTGATGACCCCGATGCTTTTATTGCCGATGCGGTGGTGACCAGCGCCGCCGTGCCGGGTTGGTTTAGCCCTACCCATCATCATGGTGAGGTGTTTGTCGATGGCGGGGTCGTGTCGGCGTTACCAGTAGAAGTCGCCCTCGCCAAAGGTGCTACCGAAATATGGGCACTCGATATCGCCAGCGTCATCGACCCAGCCGTGCCGCCTTCGGGCGTGCTGATGTATCAAACCTATGCTATTCGCCCAATCTTATATCGCAATTCGCTACGCGAAGCTGAATTGGCCGCCAACACCCCGGGGGTAACGCTGCATCATGTACCGCTATACGACTTCCCAAACATTCAATTAGGCGATTTTAGTAAAACCCGCGACATGGTCGCAAGCGGCATCCGAGTCATGGAAGATTATCTTGCCAACCCCACCCCAAACCAAGTGCGATACCCGCCGCGCCCACCCGAAGCCAAGCTGCCCGCTGGGCCAAAGGGAACCAAACCATTTATGTTAAAGACATAAAT
>CAZLOF010000472.1:0-4193 GCA_964560745.1 uncultured Thermoflexus sp. | reverse complement strand
ATCTTACCTTGGGCGCTAACGTGGGCCGTGATTTATGAGTGAGCCGCCAACGCCTGCAACACCGCCAATGCCGCTACGCCGCGCCCCATTGGCACAAACACATGATCATGATAGTAGGCCGCGACAGCGTTACACGCGATGCCATGCTCGGCCAAGGCCGTCGCCACTGCCGCCGTCAACCCCACCGCCTCAAGCGATGAATGCACCATCAACGTAATCCGCTCAAACGAAGCGACGTAGGCCAGCCCGGCCTTGTCGGCCTCGCGGCGCGGCAAAATGAGCGTGATACCCTCGGCCTCACGGAACATGCCGATGGCGGTGAGCAATAGCGGTAATTTGGGCGAGGGGGTGCTGACAAACACATATTCGGTCGGGTCTAGCACCGGGGTCATGGTTTTGAGCAATTGGGGCAATTGGGTTTCGCCGGTCATGGGGGGCTACTTTACCATCACGCCCCAGCGGGCGGGTCACAGGCCGCGCCCCTACGATGTTAAAATATTTTCATGCCAACCCTCGCCTTCACCACCCTAACCGACCTGGCCACACAAATACGCCACCGCCAAATCTCACCAGTGACGGTCACGCGGCACATGCTCGACCGCATTGCGCAGCACGACCCGACCCTGCATGCCTATGTCACGGTGATGCGCACGCAGGCCTTGGCGCAAGCCGCCCAAGCCGAGGCCGAAATTGCGCGTGAACAATATCGCGGGGCACTGCATGGCATACCGCTGGCGCTCAAAGATTTGTGTTTCACCCACGATGCCGTCACCACCTGCGGCTCGCACCTGCTGGCAAATTGGCAACCCGACCACGACGGCACGGTGGTGCGCAAACTCAAACAGGCCGGGGCCATTATCATCGGCAAAACCCACCTGACTGAATTCGCCTTGCGTTGGCATCACCCCTATCGCCCGGCCCCGTGCAATGTATGGGATGCCGCCCGCTGGCCGGGGGTATCGTCGAGCGGGTCGGGCGTGGCCGCCGCCGCCGGGCTGTGTTATGGCGCAATTGGCACGGATACCGGCGGCTCGATTCGCTTCCCCGCCGCCGCCAATGGCATCGTTGGGCTAAAACCAACCTATGGACGCGTCAGTCGGGCCGGGGTCTTTCCGCTGGCGGCCTCGCTCGACCATATTGGCCCACTCACCCGCAGTGTGGCCGACGCAGCGGTCATCTTACAGGCCATTGCCGGGGCCGATGAACTTGACCCCAGTGCCAGCCATTTGCCGGTAGACGATTATGTGGCGGCTTGCGGGCGGCCCATTGCTGGGCTGCGTATTGGCATTGATCAATCGTTTGCTGACGATGAAGCCGAGGTCGCGCAAGGCGTGCAGCCGCGTGTCAGCGCAGCCATTAAGGCCGCAGTGCGGGTTTTGGCACAACAAGGCGCGCACATCGTCATGGTGAATGTGCCAGAGCCAGACCCCATTGCCACCCAAAAGGCATGGATGACGCTGACGGGCGCAGATGCGCTGGTGGCCCATGCCGATTTTTACCCAGCGCGAGCCGATGAATATGGCCCGTTTCGTGAATTGTTAGACGGCGCAGCCCGCCAAAGTGCCGCCGATTATGCCGACGCCCACGCCCTGCGCGAAGATTTTGCCTACCGGTTTAACCATCTGTTTGAGCAAATCGATGTATTGTTATGTCCAACCATGCCAACCACCGCCCCGCTGATGGATGCTAATGGCTTGGCACTGATGCAAACGGGCTATGTGCGCACACGTTATACCTACCCCATCAATTTCAGCCGCAACCCCACCCTCTCACAACCATGTGGGTTTGACGACGATGGTCTGCCGATTAGTTTGCAGTGGATTGGACGGCATTTTGACGAGGCGACACTGTGCCAAGTGGGTCACGCCTACGAGCAAGCCACCACTTGGCGCACCCAAGTAGCCGCAACAATGGCGGTGCGTTATAGCTAAAATTGCGACAACCATTGTGCTTGCGCCTCGTGTGGGGCGATAGGTGATAGGCAGAATCACAGCATAATCGGCTAAAATAGCCCATAGTACAAGTCGTTTGCTATAAAAGGAATTTATGTCAGAAAAAATTGGGTTTATTGGATTAGGCATTATGGGTCGTGGCATGACCCACAATTTGATTAAGGCCGGGTTTGATGTAACGGTTTGGAACCGCACATTAAGCCGTGCCGTAGAATTTGCAGATGCGGGCGCGCATGTAGCGGCCACCCCAGCCGAGCTAGCGGCCCGCTGCGACATTATTTTTATTTGCGTCAGCGACACGCCCGATGTTGAGGCAGTGGTATATGGTGACAACGGTGTGCTGGCCGGTATTAGCGCGGGCAAATTGGTGATAGACCACAGCACCATCAGCCCCAAGGGTACGCGCGAAATGGCCGCCAAGATCAATGCCCATGGCGCGGCGTGGCTCGATGCACCAGTCAGCGGCGGCAGCGAGGGCGCTGCCAAAGGCACACTCAGCATCATGATCGGCGGTGAAGCCGCCGACATCGAACGCGCTCGTCCTTATTTAGAGGCGATGGGCAAAAATATCGTACATGTTGGGGCACAAGGCGCTGGGCAAATGGTCAAGCTGGTCAACCAAATTTTGGTGGTGGTCAACATGTTGGCAGTCAGCGAGGCCATGCTGTTTGCCGAGGCCGGTGGGCTAGATTTATCATCGACCATCAAGGCGGTCGAAAAGGGCGCAGCCGGCAGTTGGATGTTGTCGATGCGTGGCCCCCAAGTAATGGTGCGCGATTGGCGACCCGGGTTCATGATCGATTTGCAGCAAAAAGACCTGCGTTTGGCGCTCGAAGCCGCCGAAGAAATGGGCATTCCCCTCATCGCCACCAGCATGGTCTCGCATTTATATCGCACCCTGCAAAAACAAGGGCTAGGCCGCGAGGGCAACCATGCGCTTATCAAGTCGCTAGAGCATTTGGCCGGTATGGAAGTCGGTAAGCAACCCTAGCACTTGGCATATCGTGCGAACATGATACGACAAGTTTCTATGCCGAGCTACAGGCTCAAAAATGTGGTTTTCGCCGATTTCGCTATCCCCCTTCAAGCTACGCTTAAAGGGGGATAGTGAAATCGGCATATCCTCTATTTTTACCCTTGATTGGTACAGCATTAAAATTCACTTAGAATATTGGCAAGTTTTGGCAAGAAAAATGTATTGACTTGCCTTATTTGTGTCATATGCTTAGAATCATATGACACCAGACAAACTCTCCCTTCTTCTTTCAGACGCAACTTGGGATCAACGTCTTCGTATCGCCCAGAGCGTCAGCATCGACACCTCAGGGGTCGATACACAAATTGCGAATGCCCTAAACGTATTAACCCACAATTTACGCGGGTTTTCGAGCAATTTATTTCAGCGGCTAAAAACGTTGAACGCGCCCGAAAATTACACCAAAGCCTTTGCGCTCAATGCCATTCTCGATCAGATCGGGCTTGATTTTGAATTGGCAAATTGGGTGACAGCCCAACGCAACGGCAAAGTAACCAGCAGCGTAAAAGCGCAACAAGCGCAACTTACGGCCTTCGATCAAGCCGCCCGCGAAATGGTGAACGACGCGGTAAATTATGGGTTATTTGGCAGCGATTATCAAACAGCGCCAACCTCACCCGCCTCAATTGAGCCGCGCCCGTTACCAATCACCTATATCATGCGCTCGCCGAGCACGCGGGTTGTGCCCTATTGCCCCATCGCGCTGATTGGGTTGCCATTTTATGCGTTGGGCGGCCCCGATGACGCATTGCCCAAGGCCTATATTGCCCGCGAAATCGGGCGTTTGGCATTTTGGAAAGGCACTTGGCGCGATGGCGTTTTAGGTTGGCATGGCAACACAAAAATTGTTCATCGGCTCAATGTGCATCTGCGGGCCAAAAAGTTCTCACAATCTGTGATTGATGCGGCATCCACCATTTTTGCCGATGTATTTGCTGGTTTGTTGATGCGTGAAAACGGCTTGGCCCTCGCATTGGTGCAAGCGTCTACAGGTTCAAGCGATCGGTTTTATGCCGAAGACCCACGTTATGAATTAGCGCCAGCCTTGCGTGCCGAAGTTTATATGCGGGTTTTAGAATTGTTGAATGATGGCAATATGGAAGCATGGAAAGCAGCCTTAACCGCCATGCCACAAGCGCTGCCCCAACGGGCCGATGCTTCAAATGGGTATCAAACGGCCTCAGTTCAAAGCCTTCGCCATGAAG
>CAZLOF010000471.1:0-4199 GCA_964560745.1 uncultured Thermoflexus sp. | reverse complement strand
GTGATAGTGCATTCGGCGAAAATTTATTTTAATTTCCCTTGTTTATTGAGAAGATACCTTCTTTGGTATACAATCACCCGTATATACTTTTGTATCAACATCTTGTTGTGCAACCCAAGGAGCAGCCATGCAAACAGCCATTGCAAAAATATTTATCAGCGGCAACAGCCAAGCGATTCGCTTACCCAAAGAATTTCGGTTCAACGTAAACGAAGTGTATATTGTCAAATCGGGAGATAGTCTCATTCTCACGCCACACATGCAAACATGGCACGGTTTCATTGATGCCCTCAGTGGCGGCTTTAGTGATGACTTTTCTGTTCAGTCTAACTTGCCCAACGACACGCCACGAGAGGCATTCAAGTGATCCGTTATATGCTCGATACCAATGCCTGTATCCAGATTATCAACGGGAACATAGCAATGCAGGCACGTTTATTACAACTGACCCCCGCCGAGGTCTGCATCTCGCAAATCGTGCGGTATGAGTTAGCATTTGGTGTATGCCATTCGGCTCAGCCCGCAAAAAACCAAACTAAATTGGCTGCCTTTTTAAAATACATCCAAGTGCTCGATTTCAGCACCGAACATGCCAATGAAGCGGCTCAAATTCGCTGTGAATTAACAAAGAAAGGGATACCGATTGGGCCTTACGATACGCTCATCGCTGCACATGCCCGTGCGCTTGATCTGGTGATGATTACGCATAATACCCGTGAATTTGGGCGGGTAGTCGGGCTAAAAATTGAAGATTGGCAAGAAAACTAACGCTATTTTTGCTCAATCAACAATCAAAATCGAATTTTTTGCCGTTTGCTTCCAAACTTGCACGGCAGCGCGGGCATCAGGCGTGCCAATTTGCAGCAATGCCAATACAATGTCAAACTGCATCCATTCATCATGGGTGGCATAAAGTGCCTCGATTAATGCCGATACGGCAGCAGCGGCGCGTAATTGGCCAAGCGCTTGCGCGGCAGCCATACGAATAAACCAATGCTCATTCTCACGCAGGGCATCGATCAATTCATCGACCGCCTCAGCCGCCAATAATGTCTCGATTGCTCGCCGGCGCGCAGGTAAATCAGGGCGGCGCAGGTCGGCCAATGCCATTTGTAAGCTAGACTCAGTGTTTGACATTACGGGTAAAATAAAATAATGGTTAGTGGTTAATGGTTAATGGTTAATGATAAATGATCGGCCTTCATTACTAATCATTAACCATTAACCACTAACCACTAACCATTAATCACTAACAATATCATGATCGAACAACCTATTAAATTTGGAACCGACGGCTGGCGTGGACGCATTGCCGACGACTATACCTTTGCAAATGTGCGCCGCTGCGCCCAAGGTTATGCCCAATGGGCACTGCAAACCTATGGTGCGGGTAAATCGGTGGTGATCGGCCACGACAAGCGCTTTCAATCAGAAGATTTTGCCGCCACTGCTGCCGAAGTGTTAGCGGGTAATGGTCTTAAGGTGTTTTTGACCAACGGCGCCACCCCCACTCCCGTCATCGCCTTTGCTGTACCCGCCACAAAATCGGTCGGGGCTATCAACATCACCGCCAGCCACAACCCCCCCCAAGACAATGGCTTTAAAGTGCGCAATCACACCGGCGGGGCCATCGACCCCGAAGGCTTGGTCATCATCGAAAGCGGCATCCCCACCAGCGACGGCGTGAAATCGATGGACTATGACAAAGCCGTCAAGGCTGGCTTGATTGAGAAGTTTGATGCCAGCACCGACTACCTCGCAAACCTCAGCAAGCTGATCGATGTGAAACCGATCAAAGATGCCGGGCTAAATATTGTGATGGATGCGATGTGGGGCAACGGCGCAGGCTGGCTAACGGGGTTATTGGGCGGCGGCAAAACCACCATCCACGAAATTCACAACTCGCGCAACCCATCCTTCCCCGAGATGAAGCGCCCAGAGCCAATTCCGCCCAATGTTGATGTGGGTTTAGCGACCGGCGTGCGGATGGGTGCAGATTGTGTGTGCATCACCGACGGCGATGCTGACCGCTGTGGCTTTGGCGATGAACATGGCAAATTTGTCAACCAATTGCAAGTGTATGGCTTGTTGGCCTTGTATTTATTAGAATCACGCGGGCAACGTGGCGCAATTGTCAAGACACTCAGCACCACCACCATGCTCGACAAATTGGGCGCATTGTATGGCGTGCCAGTCTACGAAACGGGTGTCGGCTTTAAATATGTGGCCCCCAAGATGACCGAAACCGATGCCATGATCGGCGGTGAAGAGAGCGGTGGCTTTGCGTTTCGTGGCAATGTGCCCGAGCGTGACGGCATTTTAGCGAATTTGTATTTGCTCGACTTTATGGTCAAGACCGGCCTCAAACCATCGGGCTTGGTTGACCTGTTGTTTAGCAAGGTCGGGGCGCATTATTACGACCGAATCGACACGCGCTGCACTCCCGAACAACGCGAGCAAGTGAAGGCACGCTTGCGCTCGGCCCAACCCAGCACGATTGGCGGGCTGAAGGTGACCGGCAAAAACATGACCGATGGCTTTAAGTTTGTGATGGAAGACGGCGGCTGGTTACTGGTGCGTATGAGCGGCACTGAGCCCATCATCCGTGTCTATTGCGAAACCACGCACGGCGATCTCGTACAACCCATCTTGGCCGATGGCGTGAAGATTGCGGGACTTTAGGACGTTGAGAGTTGAGGGTTGAGAGTCGAGAGTGGTTGATAAGACTGTTCAAAAGTCGCCTTGTCATTCTCACGAAAGCGCAACAGCATTAAATTAAGCCATTAGCTAACTCGTCATTCCCTCGAAAGAGGGAATCTATAATGCGGCAGGCATAAATTCGATATTATTGCTATATTTTTACCTGCATCGTTATGGATCTCCGCGTTCGCGGAGATGACGGGTTAAACGCAGGGCTGATTTTTGAACAGCCTTGCAACGATTGATAAACCACTCTCAACTCTCAACTCTCAACCCTTCACTCTGAAGTCGCCCATCACACCAACGCACGGCATTAGCACGGCGATTGATGCCGAGCAAGCGCCGCAGGGCACGGCGAAAATCATCAATATCACCGGAGGCGTAATAGTGAGTGCGGCCCTGAGCGGGCGTGTCAGCCCCATCAACCAAACCAGCCGCCACCCGCGCCACCTGCCTCGCCACCGCAGGCGCGGGGTTAATGATGCGCACAAGCCGCTGGGGTGTTTGTGAATCGCAAATTGTTTGCAACAGCGGCGCAATAAATGGGTAATGGGTGCAGCCCAGCACCAAGGCATCGGCCCCTTGTGCCAAAATCGGCTCGACCCAGCCGCGCAGCATGGCCTCAGTTTTAGGCGTATCAAGCTCACCAGCCTCGATCTGCTGCACCAAGCCGGCGCACACCTGCGTCAGCACACGCACATTTTGCGTATCGGCAAAACGTGCCACCACCGAGGCAAACAATTCACCCTGAAAGGTGACTTGGGTAGCCAACACACCAATCACTTTGGATTGGGTGATCTCGGCGGCAGGTTTGACTGCTGGCTCCATGCCAACGAAGGGGACATCGGGAAAACGCGCCCGTAGGTATTTGAGCGCCGCCGCTGAGGCGGTGTGGCATGCAATCACAATCACCCGCGCCCCCTGCCCCAGCAAAAAGCGCGTCACCCCTTCCGAAAATTCGCAAATTTGCGACATCGGGCGCGGGCCATACGGCACATGCGCCGTATCACCAACATACATCAGCCGCGCCGCAGGCATCTGTGCGCGTATTTCACGCAACACCGATAACCCACCTACGCCAGAGTCGAAGATGCCAATCATAAAAGGAGAAAGCCATGAGCCTTGAGCTTTGAGCCTTGAGCAAAATAATCAAAGATCATGGCTCATGGCTTATGGCTCATGGCTAATAAAGCAAATAAGGTGCGCGTTGTTGGGCAAAGTGCTGGGCAATTTGGGGCCAATCGGCCATGATGTCGGGCACGGGCACATTGGCCGAGAGGGCATTGCGAATATGAGCATTACCGGCCAGCAAATCAAAATGCGGACATGGCACGGGTAAATGATGCCCCTCCCACGAGGTCGGCAAAAATTCAAACTGATCGGGGTGTAAGCGCCGACATGTCGCCAACATATGTAGCCCAACGGCGGTGGCATTGAGCAAGTTACGATCGGTGACATGCACCTGCACGCCTTGGCAAGTGGCCCCCAAATGTTTGCTA
>CAZLOF010000470.1:0-4208 GCA_964560745.1 uncultured Thermoflexus sp. | reverse complement strand
TTTTTGAAAAACCAACATTGTGAACGCGATGGCGTGAGCCAAGCGTTTTTTGCAGGATGTTTTGGCATCTTTGGGCATGGCAATATTTCTGGTATGGGGCAAGCCTTGCAGCAAAACCCCGATTTTCGTTATTATCAAAGCCGTAACGAGCAGGCGATGGTTCATGCGGCGGCGGCTTTTGCCAAGACCAAGAATCGTTTGCAAACTTTGGCTTGCACCAGTTCGATTGGCCCGGGCGCGACCAATATGTTGACCGGCGCGGCAGCAGCCACCATTAACCGAGTGCCGGTGTTGTTGTTGCCGGGTGATATTTTTGCGCGGCGCAATGTGGCCCCCGTTTTGCAACAACTTGAAATGTCATCGTCGCAAGACATTTCAGTGAATGATTGTTTTAAGCCAGTCAGCCGTTATTGGGATCGAATTAACCGCCCTGATCAATTGTTGACGGCCTTGCCCGAAGTGATGCGGGTGTTGACTAGCCCTGTTGAAACCGGTGCAGTGACGTTGGCATTGCCGCAAGATGTGCAAACCGAGGCATTTGATTATCCTAGCGACTTTTTTCGCTCGCGCACATGGCACGTGCCGCGCACCCGCCCCGATGTGGCAGCGCTGACCCAAGCGGCTGCGCTTATCCGATCCGCCCAAAAACCGCTGATTGTGGCGGGCGGCGGTGTTATTTATAGTGAGGCGACCGAAGCCCTACGTCAATTTTGCGAGGCGACGGGGATACCCGTCGGCGAAACAATGGCGGGTAAAGGCAGTTTGCATTTTGACCATGCCCAATGTCTTGGGGCGATTGGCGCAACCGGCACTTTGGCCGCCAATCAGATTGCCCACGATGCAGACCTCGTGATCGGCATTGGCACTCGTTATAGCGACTTCACCACCGCTAGCAAAACCGCCTTTCAAAACCCCGATGTTAAATTTGTGAATATTAATGTGGCTGGGTTTGATGCACATAAACATTCAGCGTTGGCTGTAATTGGCGATGCCAAAGCGACTTTGGACGAATTGCAAACCATGCTTAGCGGTTATCATGTTTCTGCTGAGTATGCGGCTCAGATTCAGTTGTTGCGGCAATGGTGGGCCGATGAGGTTGAGCGTATCTATAATATTCGCAACGCGCCATTGCCTAGCCAAGGCGAATTGATCGGCGCAGTGAATGAATTGAGCAACCCTAACGCCATTATGGTATGTGCCGCAGGTAGCTTGCCCGGCGATTTACATAAATTATGGCGGGCACGCCACCCCAAAAATTACCATCTTGAATATGGCTATAGCACGATGGGGTATGAGGTAGCCGGTGGTTTGGGTATTAAGATGGCGGCCCCTGAGCGCGAAGTGATTGTGATGGTTGGCGACGGTAGCTATTTGATGATGTCGCAAGAAATTGTGACAAGTGTGCAAGAAGGCTATAAATTGCTTATCGTTTTACTCGACAATGATGGCTATAAGAGCATCGGTGGCCTCAGTCGTTCATTGGGTCAGGCCGGTTTTGGCACGCGCTATACCTTTCCGGTTGAGAATGGCGCTCGTGTGGCGACTGACACCGATGAGCATACCCAAAGATTGCCAGTCGATTTAGCCACCAATGCTGAATCGTTAGGCGCGTGTGTGTTGCGATGTGCCACTTATGCCGAATTTTGTAATGCCTTAACACGTGCTAAAACGACTGATCGCACGACCGTTATTTATATTCAAAACGACCGGTATGTGGGCGTACCGGGTTATGATAGCTGGTGGGATGTGCCGCCTGCCGAGGTAAGCGAGATGCCCAGCGTGGCCGAAATGCGTCAACAATGGGAAAAGATGCGAGCGAAGGAACGGTTATTTTAGCGAGTAAAAGCCTAAGGTTTTATTTGTGTGATTGCATCTAAATGAAAAAATACGGAATTCTTCATCATGAATTAGCGCGGGTGATTGCGCAACTGGGACACGGCGACATGCTGATTATTGCCGATGCTGGTTTGCCCATTCCGCCCAACGTGCAGCGTATCGATTTGGCTGTGACGGAAGGTGTGCCATCATTTTTACAGGTATTGACGGCGGTTTTGGCTGAAATACAAGTTGAGCGGGCAACGATTGCCAACGAAATGGCGGTGCGTAGCCCAGCCACCCAACAATCATTGCTTGATTTATGCGCCGCAATCCCGATCAGCACTGTTAGCCACGAAGAATTTAAACGGCTTAGCCAAATAGCTCGTGCTATTGTACGAACCGGTGAATTTACACCTTATGCTAATATTATTTTATATTCGGGCGTGGTGTTTTAGTTTGATAAAGTTTCAATATGAACCAAACAAATCCAACTTTAATTGCAGCTTTAGAAGCACGTGGTATTTCAAAATATTTTGGAGCAGTGACGGCATTAGAAGATGTGAATTTGCATGTGATGCCCGGCGAGGTGCTGGGGGTAGTGGGCGACAATGGTGCAGGCAAAAGCACGTTGATGAAGGTGCTTTCAGGGCTGCATTCGGCTAGTAAAGGACAGCTTTTTGTGGGTGGGCAAGAAGTGCATTTTAATGGCCCACGCGCAGCGCGTGATCGTGGTATTGAAATGGTGTATCAAGATTTGGCGTTGGCAGGTAATTTGCGTATCGATGAAAATATTTTTTTAGGGCGCGAGCAACTGCGCGGCGGGATCTTCATTAACCACAATGCCAATATGCGCAAGGCGCAAGAACATTTAGACAAGCTAAAAATTCATGTGAAAAGCGTGAGCCAGCGGGTTGAAGAATTGTCAGGTGGGCAACGCCAAGCGGTGGCAATTGCCCGTGCTACCGCTTTTGATGCCAAAGTGGTGATTATGGATGAGCCAACGGCGGCGTTAGCCATTAAAGAAGTGCGCAAAGTGCTGGATTTGATCAAAGATTTAAAGAACCATGGCGTTAGCGTCATTTTGATTAGCCACCGTATGGATGACATTTTTTATGTGTGTGATCGGGTGATGGCACTTTTTCGCGGACGTAATTTTGCCGAGGCCTCATTGACCCAAACCGACCGTAACGAAGTGATTGGTTGGATTATGGGTAATAAAAGTCAAACTGCTGAAACGAGCAAAAGCCACGATTTAAATTGAAGGTTGGTGATCGAAACATTGCCTGAAATCGTAAATCGTAAACTCAATTTTATAAAGCACTCATTTTCCAATGGCGACTTCTTCTTCTTCAACCCTTACAGCCCGCGAGCAAAGTTTGCGTGTGCGGTTAATGCCTTTTATTGATCGTTATGGCGTATTATTAGTGGTGCTAGGCATGATCTTGATCGGTTATGCATTAGAACCCAAAGTATTTTTATCATTTTTGAATATTAGCAACATTATGAATCAAATTGCCTTCAATGCACTGCTGGCGTTGGGGGTGTTTGTTGTTATTATTACTGCCGGTATCGATCTATCCGTAGGGTCTATTTTGGTGCTCGGGATGATGAGCATGGCACTAATGGCTCACCCCGAAAAGATTCCGGCTTGGGTTCCTGATAATGTCAAAATGGCATTGGCGATTGTGTTGCCTGCGCCTTGGTATGTGCTTATCCTCGTGCCGCCGCTCATTGGGGTGGTGTGTGGGGTGATCAATGGCTGGGGTTTGACCAAATTACGCTTGCCGCACCCCTTTATCATGACGCTTGGTACACTCAATATATTTCGCGGCATTTCAAATCTAATTTCGGGCGGTGTGCCTATTAGCGATTTGCCCGATCAAGTACGTTGGGCGGGCTATGAAAAGATTGCGCTGACACCCGATATCGATATCCCCGCCAGTATGTTGGTATTAATCGTTACATTTGGACTAATGTCGCTCTTTTTGAATCACACCCGCACCGGTCGCCATATTTATGCCATTGGTGGCAATCCCCAAGCGGCCAAAGTTTCAGGCATTAACGTTGACCGCACTTTGGTAGTGGTGTATGCCTTGTGTGGGTTGTTGGCTGGCATGGCTGGCTTGTTACTCGCTGGGCGCACCAATTCTGGCTTTCCGAATGCTGGCTTAGGGCAAGAACTCGATGCGATTTCTGCCGTTATTATTGGCGGGGCCAGTTTTTTTGGCGGGCGCGGTAATGTGTTGGGCGTGTTTGCCGGTGCTTTGGTTATTGGTATTATGCGCAATTTGCTCAATTTGCGTGATGTTCCCGTTTTTTTGCAGCAAATATTAATTGGTGTCATTATTATTTTTGTTGTGTATTTTGACGTTTTGCGTCGCAAAGACGGT
>CAZLOF010000469.1:0-4209 GCA_964560745.1 uncultured Thermoflexus sp. | reverse complement strand
GTGCCAGCGTGAATATCATCAATCAGCGCAATGGTCTTGATCGGGCGGCGTTCGGGGTGTACAGGCCGGCCCGACAAGCTGAGGGTCTTGGCCACTGATTTGTAATGCACGTGAATACGGAAGAAGATAAATACGAGGGTTGGGATGAGAATGACTGTAATCCACGCGCCTTCGGTAAACTTGGTGACGGCAAACACGCACATGACGATAAATGACATGAAGCCACCTACGGCATTGATGACCAACTTAAGCCGCCATTGTTTATCGTGCTTTAATACGTCTACATCACCATGCGCATTGCGCGCACTAATTTCTTGGCCAAGCTTAATTTTGCCAATTCTGAGCCAACGTTTGACCATGCCAAATTGGGATAAGGTGAAGCTGAGAAACACGCCAATGGCGTAAAGCGGAATGAGCGATGAGGTATGGGCATTAAAAATCACAATCAGCGTGATGGCCGAGATCGATAAAGCCACAATCCCCCACGAAAACACCAAACGGCTGCCCTGAATGGTCAGTTGGCGCGGCAAAAAACCATCGCCCGCTTGCAAGGCGCACAACCGTGGGAAGTCGGCAAAACTGGTATTGGCCGCCATAATCAGAATGAGCATGATGCCAATGGTGATGAGCGAAGTGACAATGCCGGGGCCAAATAGCAAGGCGCTGATATAGGGGATCACGGCTGGGTCATGATCGCGGGGCAAAACACCCATCAGATTGGTTAAAATGGTAATGCCGCCAAAAATAAACACAATCAACAAGCTCATGGCTAACATGGTCGAGGCGGCATTGCGGCTTCTTGGCTCTTTAAAAGCCGTGATGCCATTTGAAATGGCCTCGACACCTGTAAGGGCAGTGCAGCCGCTGCTAAATGCGCGTAAAACCAACAATAACCCCAATGTCATGGCATTATGTTGCAAAGCCGCTAACTCTTCGGCGGGGTATTCCATGCGTGGCAGGCTACCGGTGGCATAACGAAAGAAGCCAACCACTAAGGTCACGACCATTGTGCCGAGAAAAAAGTAAGTGGGCACGGCAAAGACTTTGCCCGATTCTTTCACCCCGCGCAAGTTCATCACCATCATAAATAAAACCGTGATCACGGCTAACTCGGTTTCGTATGATTTGATAAAGGGAAATGTGGCCGCCACGTTTTCAAAACCGCTCGAAATGCTAACGGCAACGGTCAAGATGTAATCGGTGAGCAAGGCTGCACCAGCCACTTGGGCTGGTATTTCGCCAATATTGTCACGCGCCACAATATAGGCCCCGCCGCCACTTGGGTAGGCGAAAATGGTTTGACGATACGAGATGGTCAAAATAAGCAGCATGACAATAATGGCCGCCGCGATGGGAATCGATAAATAGGTATAGGCCGTGCCAGCCAACATCAACACCAGCAAAATTTCGCCGGGGGCATAGGCCACTGACGATAAGGCATCGCTGGCAAATACGGCCAACCCGATGCGTTTGTCGATGGCTTGATGTTGTGATTCAGATGTGGCGATCGGTTTGCCAATCATCATATTTCGGAGATTTCGTGAGTTAATCATGATTTTAAAGCTACGTTTAATCAATATAAAAATGCCAACCGGCAATAAACACAAAAAGAACAACGGCGACCATGCTCAATGCAGCGGCATGTGCCAAATAAGACCACTGCTGGGTTAAGCGCTCGGTTTGGGCCAAGGCCCATGTACCGCCTGCAATGATGCCAACGATGAGCAAATTGCTTAACCAGCGTGGGGCTTGTTTGTGGGCTGGCAGCATTGGCAACATTTCGGTAGGCACAACATAAGTCGGGATGCGCAAGACATTGGCGACAAACAAGTGCATCAATTGCGGGCTATGCCCAATGCTAATTTCGTGGGTGTTTAAACACATCACCAGATCGCCCGGTTGATAAAAATGGCGAATAACTTGGGGCCACGGTTGTTGCAAAATGTGTGTGCTGACCTGTATAGTCGAACTTATCAACAATTGGCTGATAAAGGTCAGCCGCAGTTGAATATGCGGCAATTGAAATGCATCATCAGCCACCGCCACCAGCGCCACCAATTGCGATTTTGCAGCCAACAAACCAATTTGTTGGGCCAAAGCAGCCTCTGATATCGCCTCGTTTGGCACCAACACTACCAGCCGCTGATAAGCCGGTGGGTGTTGTGCCCGATAAAGCAATAATTGGTTATTGCTGATATTTGGTGGTTTATCAGCTTTGGGGTTTATAAAATTGTTCATATCGCTTTATGAACAATTCTCGACAACGGTATAAATCTGATGGAGGGAATTTAGGTCAAAAGAATAAAAAAAGAATAAATATAGAGCAGATGCCGAGTGGATGAAAAGTTTTGCCGATTTCACTATCTATGCCCAAAAGCTACGCTTTTGGGCATAGATAGTGAAATCGGCCCTTCATCTTTTGGGTTTACCCCGTTTTATTGAAAAAATCACACCCGAATAAAACGATAACCGATGCCCGGCTCATTGACCAAAACCGAAGGGTTGTGTGGGTCGTTTTCAAGTTTGTTGCGCAATTGCCGCACATAAACCCGTAAATATTCAACTTGATCAATATACGCATCGCCCCACACCGCCATTAAAATACCGCGATGGGTGCAAATACGGTTGGCATTGCGAGCCAAATAAGCCAATAATTTAAACTCGGTGGCGGTTAAACGCACCGGCTCGTTATTGCGCAACACCGTATGATTGGCGAGATCGATCACCAAATCTTGGCTTTGCACAATGGCCGATTGATTGGGCAATTTTGAGGCCTGATGCCGTAAGGCCACCCGCACCCGCGCCATCAATTCTTCGATGCCAAAGGGCTTGGTCAAATAATCATCCGCCCCTTTATCGAGCGCCACCGCTTTTTGATGTTGGTCATCGCGAGCCGACAGCACAATAATCGGGGTTTGCGACCACTCACGCAAGCGCTCGATCACTTGTATGCCATCTATATCGGGCAACCCCAAATCGAGCACAATCAGATCGGGCGGGTTTGTCACCGCCGCTATCAAGCAGTCTTCGCCCGTTTGGGCGACATTCACCTGATAATGATTGGCGCTCAAGATACTGCGCAAAGCCCGCAGCACGTGCAATTCATCATCGACAACCAAAATATGGGGGGCATTGCTCATGGCATAAAAATTTTAACCCCAATTTAGGGGCGCTCATTCATTCAAGCTCTGGCAAGGGGGTCATTTGGTGGGCGAGATAAGGCAAGGTAAAGGCAAAGGTCACCCCCGTAGCCTGTTGCATATGATTATGCGCCCAAATTTTGCCGCCATGCGCCTCGACAATGCCTTTGCAGATCGACAAGCCCAACCCCGTGCCCAACACCCGATCGGCATGGGTTACGCGAAAAAATTTATCGAAGATACGGTCTAAATAGGCCACGGGAATATGCTCGCTGGCGTTGCTTACTTGTATCAACACCCAATCTTGGGTTAGCTCGGCAGTAATATCGATGGCAGTGTGAATGGGCGCATACTTTACCGAATTGCTCACCAAATTTGAAATCACTTGCCCAATTTGAATGGGGTCGCAAAATACTAACGGCAAATCATTAGGAATTACGATACTAACCTGATGGGTCATCAATTCTGAACGTAAGCGTGCCACCGTGTCATAAATCACCTCCGACAAATCAGCCCATTCATTCATTGGCTTCAACGCACCGGCCTCAATGCGTGACATATCCAACAAATTATTCACCAATTTGCTCAAATGCCGCACCGCATCATCCATATTGGCAATCAAATCTTTGCCCTGCGGCGAATGTGGGTCAATTAACCGATGATGCAGACTTTCGGTGCCAGCTTGAATGGCAGCAATCGGGGTGCGCAACTCATGCGAAACCGACGATAACAAGGCCGATTTAAGCCGGTCGCTTTCTTCAAGCACACGGGTTTTAGCCTCGGCTTGCATGGCCCGAATACGCTCGACTGCCAAGGTGGTTAGGCCGGCAAAAGTTTGCACCAAGCGATGCTCATCAGCATTTAAACGCATGGCTCGGTCAATCTTAATTTTGCCGATTACGCCTTGTGACGACAATAAATCAATCGTGTGCAGCGCAATAGGCTTTGGTGGTAACACGACCGATGCTGACGGATAACTAACGACCGTATTGAGTTGGGCATTGTCGATCACAATTTCAACCCTATTGGCCCTTAAAAAAGACTGAACACGTTTTGCGATATTCATCAG
>CAZLOF010000468.1:0-4215 GCA_964560745.1 uncultured Thermoflexus sp. | reverse complement strand
AAAAATGGATATCTACATCTAAAAATATTAAGTAGCTAAAAGCTGAGTATCAATTAATTGTAAAAGTGAGAGCAACTAAAGATCAAGAAAATCGAATTCTAAGAAATGAACTTATCGTTGCAGATGAAAAAGGTAATCCAACTAAAAACACAGTAATCGATGAACTCCCATTTACAGATACGATATTTGATGTTTTGCAAATATATGAAGGTAAAGCACCAACAAAAATAAAAATTATGCAAACGGGTGGAATAAATGGATTAAAAAAATTTGAAATGAATGGGGACCCCTTATATAAAGAAGGAGAGGAGTATATATTGTTTTTAGTTGATATTTCCCATGACAAAATACATGCAAAAGGAAATTTGTTATATCGTACTGTATCTCCAGCAGGGAGATACAAAATAATTGGAAGTAATGTTAATTCATTCACAGAAGATCCATCAACTGATAGCCCCAAAAATTTAACTGATTTAGAAACGAAAATTAAGCAAAAGGATTAATTCAAAATCCTAAAAAACTTGGCTTAATTCAATAAAGTATTCCCATTTAAAATAGAAGAAACCCTGAAATGACTATATCAGTGGGCAGCCATGGCTGCCCACTGATATAGTCATTTCAGGCAACACTGCATACGGAATAATAACAGCTAAAGACTTTGCGTGGGGTGGAGGTTGGCCAACTTGTATATTTGCTCCAGTTGACCAATATAACAATATTGGGGTTTATGTTGCTACAAACTAATTTCAAAAAAAAACAACTAATTATTCTAAGTGTTTTTATATTTTGTGTTTCCTGTCAATATAAACCAGGTATAAGATTGGCCAAGCTACAGGGTATCTTGCTATTAGATGAAAAATGCCCTGTTGTTGTCGATATCCTTTACGGGCATATGGTCCCAATAATTTGGTCAAAACAGTATGCTGTAAAAATGCACAACGATGGACTTTCTATTTCAATAACTGGTTGGGGACAAGTCCTTTATGATTTACGTTTTGGTTCAAGCGTTGAATTTAGCGGTGGGCAAATACTTGCAATTACTTTATCAGATTTGGAATACAAAAGGATTAAAATTGATTATTCTGACTTTGCCAATGAGCATTTTTTTCAAATTGATGAAATAAGAGTATTAAGCCATTCAAAATAACCGAAAAGCCCAAATTAGAGCAAATCAGCTTTTATTTGGGCTTTTTTCTTAAATATTGCTCTATGGTGAATATAAACCTTATTCCATGTAAAACCAAATTTCTCGTATTAGGTTTAGCTATTTTGTTGATCATCTTTGTTGTTGTACAAAAAATTATAACAATTGAGTATTTCTCGAATTCGTCTCAAATAATATTGGATAATCCGAAAACAAAAATCTTAATAAGCAATGTGTTAAATCGACAGCATTTATTTTCAACATTTTCGTTGTGGGCAAATGACGCCCAATATGCCATGTATGACGATACTTGTAATGGGGTTAAAGTCTTGCGACGATATATTTTTTTGCCAGATTCAGGATACACCGTCTTTCAAGAAATAAGAGATTGTAAAGACACAAAATCCGCTCAAGATCGGTATCAACTAGAATTAAAGACACTGGCTGGCACACCGGATGAAGGTAATATTGTTGAATTGAATCAATTTATACAAAAAACAGATTTAAAATTTGCCGACGATGCCGAAGGTTGGTGTTATCGAATTTCACCTGACCATCCTGATTTAGATGGAAGACATGTGATGCGCGATGCAACTTATTGCACTTTAGCAATGAGGCATAAAAATATTTTGTTTAACGTTTATGTGCGTTATCCGCAATCTACTTTTTTTGCGATAACGGACCAAGATTTATTTCGGATTGCAACAACAAATTGGGACAAAACTTTGGATAGCGCACAGGGATTCAACTTTTTGAAATAGCAGCCAGCGCAAGCCTATCATTAAAATAATGATGCTTACATCCTTAGAAAGAGATTATCCCCAAAAAACATCTCCGCGCATTCATGGCATGTACATGCCTTATAATCATCTTACGACATGAATGATGTGATCGCACTGATCGAGCAGTTATCGCGCTTGGCGATTACGCCATTATTGCTATCGTTGGTTGCCAGCGCTACGGGTATTGTGCTTGTGCGAAACTGGCGGCTTACCCTGCCCATTTTAATTGCCCAATACGTTCTAGTGGGGTTGCTAATGGCCCGCTCGATTCAACCCAGCTTGGCGCTGATCAAACTTATTTCGGGGGCCTTGGTGTCATTTGCGCTTAGCATCGCGGCCCAACGCGCCGATGATATGCGTGCCCAACGCGGTGAATCGATCGCCGTTGAACGCATCCGCATGGTGGCATGGCGGAGTGTACCGGCCCAAGTATTGTTGCGGGCGGTGGCATTGTTATTGGTCTTAACGGCTGCCTTTGGGGCTACTACCCGCTTCCCATTGCCGGGCAACGCCCGCGAATTGCATTTTGCAGCCTATGTGTTAATTGCATGTGGCCTATTTATTATTGCAACCACCCCCGAAGCGCTGAATATTGGCATTGGGTTGCTCATGTTTATTTCGGGGGTCGAACTAGGTTATATTGCGGTATTGCCCAACGTGGGGGTTAGCGTCATGATCGGTTTGATTTCGTTAATTGTGGGGATTGCCATCGCTTATCTTACACTTGCCGATAGTGAGCCGCTCGTTTTATGATTTCCGGTTCGATTCTTGTGCTCCTTTTGCCGTTATTAACGGCGCTGCCAGCCTATGTTTTTCGGCAACGGCGCAGCCTCGAAGTTTTAATGGGCATGTTGGCCTGTGGCTTGGTTGTCGGGGTATTGTTGTTGCCTTACGATCGCAGCAATAATTTGTTGATCGGCACACTCGATTTAGGCCGCCCCATCGAATTTTTGGGCGTGACGCTGCGGATGCATGCTTATGATCAAATTGCACTTTCGATGATATTTTTATGTGCCATGATCTTATTTGCGTTGTCGTGGCGCACTTCGCAAGGCCGCACATTTATTCCATTGGGGCTGTGTGTGTTGTCTATTATGAGCGCGGGGTTGATGATTCGCCCCTTTGCCTATAGCGGCTTGTTGTTTGTTGTTGCGGCGGCCTTAGTTGCCATCATGATTCAAGCTGAGCATATTGGCGAGCGTAGCACGCATGGCGCGATGCGTTATTTGATTTTAAGCACCCTCGCCTTGCCCGCATTTTTAGGGGCTGGTTATTATTTTAATCAGGCTAATGCCAGCGGCCTGACCGAAGATGCCGCAGCAGTGCTGTTTGACAATGCTAGCATCTTTTTGGGCGGCGGATTTGTATTGTTGTTGGGGGCTTTTCCCTTGTTTACGTGGACGCATTTGGTAGCGACCGATGCCCCGCCCTTAACGACGGCTTTTATTGCTACGGTCTGTAGCGGCACAATCTCATTTTTTTATTTGGCGCTTAAACAAGAGTTGTCATGGTTTCGTAATTTAGATGGCAATACCTATATTGTCGCGGTTAGCTTGATCATGATTGTGGTGGGCGGGGTGTTGGCATGGGCACAAATGTCGTTTAGCCGTTTAATCGCCAGCGCCCTGAGTGTCGATATTGGCGCAAATTTGCTCATGCTTAACCAACATGTGCATCAGTCGGTCGAGGCGGTGGCGTTAAATGTGGTTTCGCTTACGTTGTCGTTGGGGGCGGTGGCGATTGGGTTAGCCATTTTGCGCGGCAAAGCCCGTGATGATGATTTTGCTGAGTTGATGGGCGCAGCCCGCACTGGAACCAGCGCACGGTTGGCGGCTTTGGCGATTTGTGTCGGGGGCATGTCGCTGAGCGGTTTGCCGGGCAGCATTGGCTTTGTCACCCGTTGGGTGCAAGCCCGCACCATTGCCAGCACCGATACCGAATTGGCGGTGGGCTTGTTGTTGGCGTTTGCCAGTGTTGGCATTGGTTTTTTGCGGGGTGTGTCGGCGTTGATCTCAGAAAAACCAAAATCTACCCCGCAAGCCCAACCTACCAACCCTGCTGATGTGGCAAAATCGCCCATCAACGAAGTGACGGCGCTCAATGCCCCTGTGCCAACCGAGGTCATGCCAATGACCGAATTGCTCCCGCAAGAAATGCCCTTAGCAGCGAATGAAATGGGCGTTTTGAATGAACCGCAACCACAGGTTGAGGCTCAACCACAGGTTTAGCCTCAACCGCAGGTTAATGTGGCTGAAACCTTGGCTGAGCGTATTGCGCCATTAGCCATTT
>CAZLOF010000467.1:0-4220 GCA_964560745.1 uncultured Thermoflexus sp. | reverse complement strand
GTAGAATCTTGCAAATGACAAAATGCGGCGTACTGCGTCCGCACGGGGATCAATCCCCGCGCTACATAACAACGCCCGCTACGCGGGCTGCAAAATTAGCCCGCGTAGCGGGCGTTGTTATGTAGAATGGCGATTGATCGCCATTCGAATGCAATCTTTTACAAATCGACATCGAAGTCAAGATTCTACAAACTAGCTTAACTGACCACTAGTGAGTCCGGCGAAAATTTGTTTTAATTTCCCTTGTTTATTGAGAAGATAAAGAGACGCGCAATAGCGCGTCTCTTTTTGCTTTATTTAAAGCAATTTTAGGATTGATAGCCGCCAGTATTTTGGGCAGTGCCGCGCTCATTGGCAATTTTGGCTTCGTAGCCGCTAGCGCGATAGGCGGCAATGGGGTCACTAGGCACACCCATCTCTTGGCGAACGTGGGCTAAAAGTGGGCGCACATCGGTTTTATAAGCAGCATTCAAAATTTCATGCGCGCCCAATACATCCCCTTCTTGTTGCGCCACCCGCAACTTAGCGCGATTCACAATAAGGGCTTTTGCATAGGCTTCTTGACAGTTAATCACCGATACCAACATCGGCAACAATTTGCCCTCGATATTATGAGATTGGTCGATCATATAAGCCAAATTTTCGGCAGTGCTGCGAGTTAACACATCTGAACTCTGTGCCGCCCCAACCAGCTCGTTAAAAATCAAAAATAGCTCATATGGGTTTACACTACCGACCACCAAATCATCATCAGCATATTTGCGGTTGTTAAAATGAAAACCGCCCAGCCGGCCCTCATCGAGCAAAAACGACACAATTTGTTCAATATTTACACCCGGCGCATGATGCCCAAGGTCGACCAAAACTTGGGCTTGCGGGCCGCATTTTAGAGCAAAGGCATAGGCTACGCCCCAATCTGGCACATCGGTGCTATAAAATGCTGGCTCAAAAAATTTATACTCAATCAACATGCGCCCGCCGATGGGCAAATGGGCATAGGTTTGCCGTAAACCCTCCTCAAAACGCCGTTTACGCGCACGCAAATCATCTTGCCCAGCATAATTGGTGCCATCGGCAAACCACAGGCTTAAATCGCGGCTACCGGTCTTGCGCATAATGTCGCAACACTCTATCAAATGGTCAAGCGCCAATTCACGTGTGCCACTATTAGGGTTGCCCAACGAACCAAGACGATAGACCTCATCTTGAAAAACATTGGGATTGACAGCGCCAATCACAATCCCGCGTGATTCAGCATACTGGCGCATCGCCACATAATCATCGCCTTCGGGTTTATCCCACGGAATATGCACCGCCACGCTGGGGGCAATACCGGTGAGTTTATGCACCATCGCAGCATCATCGAGTTTCTCGCGGGTGGTGCGAGCGGCACCAGCATGGGCAAAGGTCTTAAAACGGGTACCGCTATTGGCATAACCCCAACTGGGGGTCTCGATACGCTGGGCTTTAAGTGCAACTTCTACAGCGTTGACATCAACCCCATCACTGGCAAGTTGTTCTGCAAGGTATGTATAAGGAATCATTTTGAAGAATGAAGGATAAATTATAGTTATCCAGAAAATTCTTTTCCATAGGTTTTCGCGCCGATCTCACTATATCCCTGCCAAGCTGCGCTTGGCAGGGATATAGTGAGATCGGCATATCGCATTTTTACAAAAGATTTACCTGGACAACTATAACTAACGATTAGTGGCGTCGGCCTCAAGTTGAGGCGATTGATCAAATTTGGCTTTTTTGAGCGCTGCTTTTATCAGCTTATGCGCCTCACGGCGCGAAATGGTGGGATTTTCGCGCATTATTTTAATATAATGATAGGTAAAAGCGCCGTTATATCGCCCATCAAATAATGCATCGGCGCTGGTTTCATCACTTTTACAGCCTGTCCACAAAATAGTGCCTTTGCGCACCAATGAATCATCTGCACGCATTTCTTTGCGCCCACTGGTAATGCTACGTGGCTTCGGCAAGCCCTTGGCACTTGAGAAACGTTTAAAAGCGGCAAGACTAGGGGGCGGCAAGTAACGCGGTCTTGGGGCATCGGGGAACCCCATCAAATCGATGGCTTTAATGCCCGTGCCACTATGACAGGTATCTAAAAACACCTCAACCAAACATGATTCTGGCACCGTTACAAACAGCTCATGCAGTTCATCATCCGAAATAATCTTGGCTGGGTCCCATTGATCGCCCTTCTTTTTTAAGTCATATGGGCAAAATGCTTCATCAGCACGCACCTTGGCGTTATCAATCATCTCCTCATCTTCATCGCCATCTAAATCTGGAATTTGAGTGCCATGTGATGAAAACGCAAAAACCAAATAACTAATCGCACCTGACTTAGCCTCTGCCACTAAGCGCTCAAGCGCCTTCATAATGGCTTTTTTGGTCGCCAAACTATCGGTCAGAATGGTAATGTCTTCATCGGTGAACCCGCGTGTCTCTTTAAGAAGAAATGCCATATCATTGGCATCATTGACGCAACCATTTAACTCGGCACTCGGCACAAATTTAAATTTGTTAATACCTACCAGTAATGCTTTACGATCAGACATACAACACCTCCATAATTTATACCCCCAATAAATTAGAAATGTGGTTTTGTCCGATCTCACTAACAGCTTACGAGCTATGCACGTAAGCTGTTAGTGAGATCGACATTTCCTCGATTTTTACCTATTCTTGGTATATTTATATTGTAGCCTCGCCAATCAAACACACCCAATCAAGCATTTGCCGACGATCAACCAAACGTATCCCGGCTTGGTTCATGGCGGTAATCACAGCCTCAGCTTGTGTGTCGAGAATCCCCGAAAACACAAAACGTGGGCCACGAGCGGCCATGCCCTGCTCTAGCATCTTAATAATCACAGGAGCCAGAATATTCGCCACCACCAGATCAAAACGCTCATGGGTGTAATCCCACGACCCTTGATCGATTTTAATCAAATGAGCGACCTTGTTTAGCTCAACATTTTCAATTCCCGTCCGCACCGCATCCATGTCTGTATCGACACCCAACACATGGGCTGCGCCCAATTTAGCAGCTAAAACTGTAAGAATAGCTGAGCCACTGCCAATGTCAAAAACGCGCCATGCATGATGCGGTTGCAGCAAATCTTCGAGTGCAGCAGCACATAATTGGGTGGTAGGGTGCAAGCCTGTGCCAAATGCTTGCCCGGGGTCAAGCACCAACTCAACCTCACCCAACTCGATGGGCACTTCGGTGCGGTCAATCCATGACGGGCGAATTAGCACCCTTTTGCCTATGCGAATAGGTTTGTAATTTTCCTTCCACTTTTCTGCCCAATTCTCAGTATCTACCTCACGATAACTGGGCATACCAATGGGCGTTATTTGCTGCTCGTGCAGCGCCATATTTAAGCAACGTAGCGCAAATTCAACTTGATTGCGGCGCTGAGCCGTTGTTTCATCTAAGGGCAAATAAGCACGTACAACCACTGGGCCAGTGGCAGCTTCATCTTCCCAACGGTCGGCGGTGCGGGTTGCATCATTAAATTGCTCAATGACCACCCCACCCTCTACATATTCGAATAATGCGTCACTAATGGCTTCCGCCAATTCGTTACTTGTTTCAATAGAAAGTTCTAACCAGTTCAAAGCGTTACTATTGTACGTATGTATGATGGCACAATCTTATTAATTCCAACGTGCCACTTCGTGGGCCAAAGATACAATTGTCTCTTTTACCTTATTTACATCGGGCGCATTGGGGTAAATGTCTAAATAACGCTCATAAATCGCCACAGCACGGCGGCGTTGGCCCAAATTGGTATGCACAATCGCCTGATTTCGCATTTCAGCTGGGTCGAGTGGGTTAATTACCAACAAACGCTCAATTACGGCCAAAGTGCGCTCAAGGTCATTTTGATGTGCATATACATTTTTCAGATTATTCAGCATTCGGGTCAAAATATGGCGCGGCCCAACCGGATTAAGAAATCCAATCTGAAAATGAAGCTTCCCTTCGGTCAAGGTTTGTACGCGCTGGCGACAATCATCGATACTCATTCTTGCCCCACGATTAAATGGATCAAGGTAAATATAGTCAAATTCGCCTAACCGTGTGGGCATACAAGTTACCCGCACGATAAAATGCCCCGGCAACCCCACTCCCTCAACCTCAAAACCAAGACGATTTGCAACCTCGAGGTAAACCAATGACAAGGTAATTGGAATAC
>CAZLOF010000466.1:0-4241 GCA_964560745.1 uncultured Thermoflexus sp. | reverse complement strand
AGCTGGAATAGTGTGAGTTGGAATAGTGTGAGTTGGAACTCAGTCAGTTGGAACTCGGTAAATTGGAACTCAGTTAGTTGGAGTAGCGATCATTGGGATACACCGTGAGCAGTTGACAGTTGACAATGGATAGTTATGAATCATGCCATAATTAACCATTAACAACTAACAACTATAAACTGTCAACTATATGAGTCCAATTACAGCCATTGTCCTTGGCGCGGGTAACCGCGGCGCAAATGCTTATGGAAGCTATGGATTAGAACATCCTAACGAGTTAGATATTGTGGCGGTCGCTGATCCCAATGTGGAACGCCGCACCCGCATGGCGACGGCGCATGATATTGAACCGGCCTTGCAATTTGAAACATGGGAGGCCGCACTGGCCCAACCCAAGCTAGCACAAGTAGCCTTTATTACCACCCAAGATAATATGCACGTTGGTCCCACCATCGCTGCGCTTGAGGCGGGCTATGATGTGTTGCTTGAGAAGCCGATGGCGACCTCGCCTGCCGATTGTGCATTGTTGGTCGAGACTGCCGAGCGCTTGGGGCGCACCTTGCAAATTTGCCACGTTTTGCGCTACACAAACTTTTTTAGCACCTTATACGACATTATTCGCTCTGGGCGTTTGGGTGAGATTGTCAGCATTGATCATCGTGAAAATGTGGCGTGGTATCACATGGCCCACAGCTTTGTGCGCGGCAATTGGGGGGTTGAGGCCGATTCGAACCCGATGATTTTAGCCAAGTGTTGCCACGACTTAGATATTTTGTTATGGATTATGGGGCAAAAAGTGGCAAAACTGACCTCATATGGCTCACTCTTTCATTTTCGCTCACAAGCTGCGCCCGCCGGTGCAACGTTGCGTTGCCAAGGCGATGACAATGGCGTATGCCCCGCTGCCGCCACGTGTATGTTTTATGCGCCTCGTTTATACAATGCCGAACCACAAAACGCCGTGCCGAGCGATTTCACATTCACCGCTAGCGGCTTTATGCTCAATGCGTTGGGCGGCGGCAATAGCCCCCAATCGCGCTGGGACAAGCTAAAAACTAGCCAATATGGGCGTTGTGTTTACCATTGCGATAACGATGTCGTCGATCGTCAAGTGATTGCGCTTGAGTTTGAGAATGGTGTGCCCTGCACCTTTACCATGCATGGGCATTCTGACCGTGAAAACCGCACCATGCGTTGGGATGGCACCAAAGCCACACTTTATGCCGAATTTGGCTACGCCGAGTTTCAAGAGATTCGCATTTGTGATCATGGTGGCATGTATCACACTGTAAAAGAAGAAGTGATTGTGCCGCCACCGGCCGGGTCGGGGCATGGTGGCGGCGATCATGGCCTTGTGCGTGACTTTTTGTTGGCGGTGCAAGGGCAACCCTCGCCGCGCCAAACTACGGCCCGCGCCTCGCTTGAAAGCCATTTGCTGGCGTTTGCCGCCGAAGCCTCACGCAAGAGCGGCAGCAGTATCGATTTCGCGGCCTATAAAAATCAGGTTGTTCAAATTTAGTTAATTGGTTGGTTGATTCGTTGATTGATAACATGTGATATGCGCGTTAGTCAACCAATCAACCAACAACCAATCAACCCACCAATCGTAGAATTTTTAAAACATGAACATTACCTCTCAACTTGGGCTTGGCACGGCCCCAATGGGCAATATGTTTCGCCCGCTGACAGATACTGAGTCGGTTGAATTGATTGAATGCGCCTTGGGGCAGGGGGTCAATTTTTTTGATACCGCCCCGCTCTATGGCGCGGGCGTGAGCGAATTGCGTTTGGGGTTGGCGTTGCGCGGTGTGCCGCGTGACAGTTATATTTTGCAAACCAAAGTGGGGCGTTTGGTGCAGCCCGATGGTAGCGTTAGCTTCGATTATTCACGAGATGGCGTTTTACGCAGTATTGACGAAAGTTTAACCCGCCTCAAGCTTGATCGTATCGACAACTTACTCATTCACGACCCCGATTTTAATTTTGGCCCCGCTATTTATGATGCTTACCCGACCTTGGCCGAATTGCGGGCGCAGGGGGTGGTCAAGATGATTGGCGCGGGCATGAATCAATTTGAGATGTTGCATGATTTCGCCGATTGTGGTGATTTTGATTGCTTTTTATTGGCCGGGCGCTATTCGCTATTGCAGCAACATTCGCTGGGCTTTTTAGACATGTGTCAGCAGCGCGGCATTAACGTTTGGTTGGGCGGCACCTATAACAGCGGCATTTTGGCGACAGGGGCTGTGCCCAACGCCAAATATATGTATGTGAATGCGCCTGAGCGCATTTTGGCGCGGGTGCGCAAGCTAGAGGCCATTTGTGCTGAATATAATGTGCCGTTGCGTGTAGCGGCAGCCCAGTTCCCATTGGCGCATCCGGCGGTGACGCGGGTCATTTTTGGCGCATTGTCGGCCCAAGAGTTTACCGAGACGATAGCGGGGTTCACACAGCCGATTCCGGCGGCGTTGTGGGCGCGGCTAAAGGCCGAGGGTTTGATTCAGGCGGCAGCGCCGACGGCGTGACTCTGAGCCTGTGTTTTTTTTAACAATTTTCACCACTAGTATATCTCAAATTGAGATACACTAGTGGTGTTTGTTTAGAAAAAGTATTTTATGTATATCCCAAAACATTTTGCAGAACCTCGTGATGAGGAATTACATCGGCTTATTCAAGAATACCCATTGGGCGCATTGGTGGTCAATGGCCCGAATGGGTTAGATGCCAATCATGTGCCATTTTTGTTAGACACAAGCATTGGCGCACAAGGTTGTCTGCAAGCGCATGTGGCGCGGGCAAATGCGGTATGGAGTGAAAGCCAAGATGGCGATGAGGTTTTGGTTATTTTCCGTGCTTCAGATTCATATATTTCACCCAATTGGTATCCTAGCAAGCACGAGTTTCATCGGCAAGTGCCAACATGGAATTACCAGGTGGTGCATGTGCATGGCAAATTGAAGATACGCGACGACGAAAAATTTATACGTGGCGTGGTCGCCAAGCTCACGCGCATTCACGAGGCCAGAATTGGCGAGGCCAAGCCTTGGAAAATGACGGACTCGGCGCGTGACTATATTGATGCCATGTTGAAGGCGATTGTCGGGATTGAAATTGAAATTTCAAGCATCGTCGGCAAGTCTAAGCTTAGCCAAAACCGTGAGGAACGCGATCGACTGAATGTGGTGCAAGTATTGGCAGAGCGTGAAGCAACCGATATGTCGAGTGCGGTTTTGAAGGCAATGACATCATGATGCGGTGAGATTTGTATCGCCTCTTTTAATCGACAAATAAAATAAAGATCGCGTATATACCGTATGATATTGGCGGCGCTGTTTTCAATGACGCGAATGGGCGTTATTGAATTTGTGCGCTCAACGCGGGGATTAAAATCCCGCGCTGGGCACACAAAGACCGCCTTCGCGGTCTAAATTCTTAGCCTGCGAAGGCAGGCTTCGTATGCCCAGCGCGCATTTCTAATGGCTGCGGTATTATTGAACGAAAACAAGAGGTCTATACTTTAGCGTAATGAAATATAAAATAATCTCTCTTGCGATTGCGATGGCACTAAGCGCTTGTGCAACCGCGCCCACCGTGGCCCCGCAATCGACGGTTTTGCCGCCGCAAAGCACACTCGCACCGCCCACCTTTGCACCGACAGCCGTCAAAACCAATACACCCATCCCGCCCACCAACACCCCAGCACCCACCAATACGCCATTGCCGACAGCCACACCCTCGCCTGTGCCAACGGCCACGTCAACCCCGCACCCGCTGAGCATTGTGGCATTTAAGGCCCGTGATGCCGCCAAAGAGTTTGCGGGCAGCGATTTGGTGATCGAGCAAGCCTTGCCAGCCGGGGCAAATTACAGCCGCGCCGTCGCCTCATATAAATCAGAGGGTAACAAAATTTATGGCTTGCTTACCATTCCCAATGGCGAAAAACCAGCCACTGGCTGGCCCATTGTCATCTTCAATCATGGCTTCATTCCGCCGACGGTTTACCGCACCACCGAGCGTTATGTTGGGTATCAAGATGCCTTTGCGCGGGCGGGTTATATTACGTTTAAGTCCGATTATCGCGGTCATGGCAGCTCGGAAGGCACATCGGGCGGCGGTTATGGCAGCAATGACTATACGATTGACGTGCTAAACGGGATGCGCTCGGTGCAACGCCTCAAAGAGGCCGACCCCAAGCGTGTCGGTTTTTGGGGGCATTCGATGGGTGGGGCGATTACGCTACG
>CAZLOF010000465.1:0-4244 GCA_964560745.1 uncultured Thermoflexus sp. | reverse complement strand
GCGATGGACTGCACCCCGCGTTAGATGCCCCCGCGCAAGCGTAATTTGCTGCTTACATCATCCCACGCAATCAACCGATGTGATTTGCCAGACAGCAAGGCCCAGAATGCGCGTAGCATCTCTTTGCTGCGAGCGCGGCGAAAATCATGAAGATCTTTTACTGTTGTTGCCATTTAATTCGTGTCAATATTACACCATAAAGATGAAGCGTGGGTTAAGGGAGAAGGATAAAGGGTGAAGGATGAAACCATCCTTCATCCTTCACCCTTTATCCTTCTTCCTTTCTTCTTTCTCCTTTCTCAGGATAGAATACCCGCCCTATGAGTGTCTTTGGCAATTACGCCCGATATTACGATTTACTTTATAAAGACAAAGATTATGCCGGTGAAACCGCGTATATGACGGCATTATTAAAGAAACATGCGCCAACGGCCCAAACCTTGCTTGAGTTAGGCTGTGGCACTGGGTTACATGCGGCGCTATTGGCCGAGCGTGGGTATGCGGTGCAGGGGGTTGATGTGAGCGACACCATGTTGGCGCAAGCGCAGGCGCGGGCCGCGCAATTGTCGCCCGAATTACAGACGCGATTGTCATTCTCGCATGGCGATGTGCGTTCTGTTCGTATTGGGCGCAAGGTCGATGCTGTGTTGTCGCTTTTTCATGTGGTCAGTTATCAAACCCGTAATGAAGACCTAAAAGCCCAATTTGACACCGCTAATGCCCATTTGGAGGCGGGTGGGGTGTTTTTGTTTGATGTGTGGTATGGCCCCGCCGTGCTGACTGACCGCCCCGCTGTGCGGATCAAGCGTCTCGAAGATGAGGCCATTCGGGTGGTGCGGCTTGCCGAGCCAGCCATGCGCCCGAATGATTGCTGTGTCGATGTGACGTATCACGTATTTATTACCGACAAAGCCAGCGGCGCGGTCGAAGAAGTGCATGAAACCCATCATATGCGTTACCTCTTTCAGCCCGAACTTGCGCTTTTACTTGCCCAATCTGGCTTCGAGCTTGTTCATGCCGAAGAATGGATGAGCGCCAAACCGCTCGGTTTTGATACTTGGGGCGCGTGTTTTGTGGCCCGTAAGCAGTAGTTAAGCGTTAAGAGTGGAGAGTTGAGAGTTTTTTCTCTCAACTCTCCACTCTTAACGCTCAACGCTTAAAAAGATGCGAATCGGTCTTTACCTAGATGGCGAACCCGCTGGCGGGGCATTGCAGCATGACATTACCATGATGCACGCATTTGCGGCCTTGCGCGAATGGGGCTATGAGATTGTCATCGGCTGCGGCAGTGACCGTTGGATCGAGTATTTCCCAAATTGGGACCCCGCTTTTATTCGCATGACCCCCAGCCGCGTGGCGCGGGTGTTGAGCAAAGCATGGCGCACGGCGCGTTTGCCTATGCAAATTTGGCGAGCCATCCCCCCCCATTTCGACACACCGGCGCGTGCCATGTTGCAGCAAAAATGCGATTTGTGGGTATTTTCATCAAGCGCGGCATGGAGTTTTCAAACGCCGGTGCGTTCGCTGGTCACCATTCACGACCTCATGCACCGTTACGAGCGGCGTTTCCCCGAGGCGGGCGGCGAATATGCGTATCGCGAGGCCTTATTTAGCAATTTGTGTCGCTGGGCCACTGGTGTGTTGGTTGATTCTGAAATGGGGCGGCAACACGTGGCCGAATCGTATGGCACGGCGCTCGACAAAATCCATGCTTTGCCCTATATTGCCCCTGCCCGCACCTTTAACCCCAGCGCCCCTGCCGATTTTGAGCAGCGTTGCCCATTGCCAGCCAAATTTGTCTTTTACCCTGCCCAATTTTGGGCGCACAAAAACCATGCGCGGCTGGTCGAGGCCATTGCCATGCTGCGCGAGCGCGGGTTAAGCGATATTCAATTGGTGTTGGTGGGGGGCAAACAAAATGGCTATGCCGCTGTGCAACATTTGGTCGATTCGCTCAATTTGCGTCAACATGTGCATTTTCTCGGTTATGTGCTCGATGAATACATGGCCGAAATTTATCGCCGTGCGCGGGCCATGATCATGCCCACCTTCTTCGGCCCAACCAATATTCCCCCGCTCGAGGCGGCGGCAGTGGGCTGCCCGATGGCGCTTTCGGGTATTTATGGCATGCCCGAGCAAATGGGTGATGCGGCGCTATTTTTTGACCCCAACTCAACCGAGAGCATGGCCGATGCCATTGGGCGGCTGTGGGTCGATGATGCGTTATGCGCCGATTTGGAGGCCAAGGGCAGGGCTAAACATGCGGCGTGGAATCAGGTGCAGTTTAACCTTAGGCTAAAGGAGATTGTGCAAAAATATGTTTAACCATGCTTAAACGACCTTTGCCTGAGCCAACCCAACGCCAAATCATGCTCGATGGGCAGGCGGTTGATTATGTGCTGAAATTTTCTGCTCGCGCCAAGAAATGGCGCATTTCGCTTAACGACAAAGGCCTAAGCGTGATTTTGCCGTCACACACTAAGCCTGATGTGGCTGAGCAGGCTTTGAGGCAACACACGGCATGGGTGTTAAAGCAACGTCAGCGGCAGCAAAAAATGGCCGCCCTCGCCGCGGCCCAGCCCAGCCTTGCGCCCAATACGCTTTTGCTGCGCGGGCAAACCCTGCCTTATCGGGTGGTGCCAGCGCCCATTTTAAAGGGAGCGGTGGTCTTTGATGGGCACACCCTTAACGTCCAGATTCCCATCGCTGCCGATGCATCGGCGGCGGCAGCAGTGCTGCAAGCCTGGTATCTTGAGCAAGCGTTGGCCGACATTCGCGCCTGTGTGCAGCGCCGCGCCGAAGCCATGCAAGTGCGCCCGGTCAAAATTTCGCTGCGCGATCAGCGTCGTCGCTGGGGCAGTTGTTCGAGCAAAGGCAATCTGTCATTGAGTTGGCGGCTCATTCTTATGCCGCCCGAGGTGCTTGATTATGTGGTGGTGCATGAATTGGCGCATTTGCGTCACATGAATCATTCGCCCAAATTTTGGGCGCTTGTGTCGCAATATTGCCCCAATTACAAACAACATGCGGCTTGGCTCAAGGCCAATCAGGGGGTTATTTACGCAATAGCAAACCCAGTGTGTTTACGTTTATAAGGGGCATGAAAACCTAAAACAATTTCATCTTGCTTTAGCCCCATCTCAAGCAATTCCCCCACCGGATCAAAGTCGGTGCTGTCATATTGCACCCAAACTTTACCATCTTTAATGTCAAAATGCATGGCCGGGCCATAAATTTGCTGAAAATTGCCGCGCCAGCCGACATGCACCAGCAAATAATGGTCGTGTTCAGTATCAAAAATGGTTTGAGCTTCGATACCATCATTTTGGGTCACTAATTTAGCATATTCGGTAAGTAGGTGACGAATGCTCTGACGAAAAAAATCTAATCGATCCATTTTGAAATTACCTCCATGACAGGGTCAATGACGATTAATTTGACGTTATAGTGATCCAAGAGTGCTTGAATATATTGGCATTTCAGCCCCAAGATCAATAATGAGTTTATCGTCATCTTTAGACGTAATAATATAAGGGTCATGGGTGATCACCCAACCTTCATGCTCAAGTGCATGCCGAGTAGAGATGTGATAAATATCTTTCGCTGGCATAAAGATGATTATAAATGCACCCCTTGATTCTATGAGGATTACAGTTGTCGTCATCTCCGCGTTCGCGGAGACCCATTACCAGTCGCGGCATAATCACCAACCCACGTTTGTTTGTCGGGCGTGAGGAGGCGCTAGAACGGATTTTCTCGCGTTTGGAGGCCACCCAGCCTCCTGCAACATTGGTGGCAGGCCAACACCTAAATGGGTGAATGAGTGAATGTGTGAATGTTTTATCACCTTGTCACCCTGTCACCCCCTCACCTTGTCATCTTGTCATGCCTTAGTTAAATGTCATATCAAACCCGTGAATGTCTGCACAATTTGGCGGCGTTATAATCGCACGTGGTGAAAAATCGGCTGTATTGGGACGACGCTTATCCGATTGCGCAACGGCTACAACGGGCGCATTCGCAGGCAGACCCGATTCAGGTTGATTTTGTTGTGTTACGTGAATGGGTGCTTCAGTTGCCAGAGTTTGCTGATGACCCAACCCTAGCCCAACTCACCATGCTGGAAGATATACAGCGCGAATGGATAGATTTATTTAAGGAATAATAGAGAAAGTAAAAAGTGCTGAGTGGAAAGTGCTGAGTGCTGAGTGAAAGACTTAGCACTCAGCACTTTCCACTCAGCA
>CAZLOF010000464.1:0-4250 GCA_964560745.1 uncultured Thermoflexus sp. | reverse complement strand
TACCAAGACCTCAACCCCAACCGCCACACCAATTGCGCCAACAGCGACAGCAACCCCCGCCCCCTTGGCTTGTGTTAACAACTTGTTTACCAACGCTGGGTTTGAATCGGGCTTAACTGATTGGGGTGATAACAGTGGTGCCCAAACTGACACTGTAGCTCGCACCGGTAGCGGTGCGGCGCGATTGGTTAACCCCGGTAATTATCTCGCTCAAAGCAAAACTGCAATCGTGGGCAGCACCTATACTTTTAGCGCATGGGGCAATCGGGCTGGCACATCGGCGGTGGGGAGGGTGTCACTTATATTTTATAGCGCCGCCTTCACCGAACTTGGGCGACAAGAAACCAATTTCCAGACGGTGGGGGCCTATGGGCAAGCGGTGGTATCGGGGGTAGCCCCGGCCAATGCCGCCTATGTTTACCCACAGGTCTATGCCGAGAGCGCCTCGGCGGCTGTGCCGCTGCGTTTGGATGACATGTGCTTAACCAGCAGCAGCGGTGGCCCAACGCCAACCAATACCCCAGTGCCACCAACGGCCACGCCAACCAACACACCTGTTGGCCCAACCGCTACCCCAACCAATACGCCCATCGGCCCGACATCCACCCCAACCAACACCCCAGTGCCAAGTGTGTGCAATAGCAACTTGATCTTGAACCCGGGGTTTGAATCGGGCTTGACCAATTGGGGCGATAACAGTGGGGCGCAGACGAATGGCACACCACGCACAGGCAGTGCCGCACTGAGATTAACTGCCGCATTTAATTATGCTGGGCAGGCCAATGCCGCGACTGTGGGTAAAACCTACACCGTAAGCGCATGGACACATCGCGCTGGAACAACCGCCACCGGTCGCGTGGCCTTGATCTTTTTTGACAATTTGGGCAATTCGTTATTACGCAACGAAACCGTGATGAACACAGTGGCAGGTTATGGGCAAACCAATGTGGTTGGGGTTGCGCCAGCCAACGCCGCTTACGTTTATGTGCAAGTGTTGGCAGATAGCGCCAGCACCAGCACTCCCATTTTTGCCGATGATTTATGTCTACAGTCAAATTAAATTTGAGGTAAATCACAACATCAACATTGACAATTTAATAAAGACATAACGCTGAAAATCACAATATCCCCATCCCCTGCGGGGGATGGGGATATTGTGATTTCAGCAAAAACCTCTGCCTGAGACTGCGCTCAGTATAAAAGGAGAGAAAAATGAAATTAAACCTAAAAACAAGCTTCATGCGGCTGGGCGTTTCGCTGGGCCTGATTGCAATGTCGGTGCTAAGCCTCAATTTACTTAGCCCAAGCCAAAGTCAGGCCACGTGTGCTGTGCCGCTCAACCCCGTTGATGCCGAAAACTGTAACCCAGGGTCAACGGGCTGGTTGCTTGATCTTAATACGATGGCGGTTTCAGACGATGTAAATGGTCAGATTCAAGGCTATGCCTCAGCCGTCAGTGTTAACAAAGGCAATAACATCAACTTTCATATCAGCGTAAACCCATCCCAAGCCTACAATATCGAAATTTATCGGCTAGGGTGGTATGGCGGCAAAGGGGGCCGCCTGATGCAAACGGTGACAGGGCTAAACGGCAGCAAACAACCCGATTGCCCGCAAGACCCAACGACTGGCATGGTGGCTTGCAATTGGGCCGTGGCGCACACATTAAATGTGCCTAACACGTGGGTGTCGGGCATTTATGTGGCGATGTTGGTCAATGACCAAGGCTACCACAGCCAAATTTTGTTTATTGTGCGTGATGATGCCCGCAAGGCGCATTTTGTTTATCAGCACCCCACCACCCGTAACGCCGCCTACAACGATTACCCCGAAGGCACTAGCCGCTCGAAGAGTTTGTATGGCTTTAACAGCGAAGGCAGCGAAATACCGGCCTTGGTTGGCACCGGTTCTAAACGGGCCGTCAAAGTATCGCTCGACCGTCCAGGCGGCACCGAATTAACCAGCTTTCGTTTAGGCTATGAATATTATTTGTTGCAATGGCTTGAGCGCGATGGTTATGATGTGCAATATGTCAGCGGCATCGATGTGCACCGCGACCCTAGTTTGCTCATTGGGCGGCGCGGGGCTATTTCGGCAGGCCACGATGAATATTGGAGCAAAGAGATGCGCGATGCATGGGAAGCGGCCCGTGAGGCGGGGGTAAATTTGGCCTTTACAGGGGCCGATGCCGCCTATTGGCAAATTCGGCTCGAGCCAAACGCAGCGGGGGCGCAAGATCGCGTAGTGGTTGGGTACAAAGACATCGGCAATTTTGAGACCTACCCAATTGCCCAACGCCAACTGGTTGACCCCTATAGCGTTGGCGATGCGCCTTATGATCGGCATATTGACCCATTGGCCCTAACAGACCCCGACCGTAATACCACCTTGTTTCGCACCCTGCTTAACCCGCGCCCCGAACAAACCTTGATAGGGGTGCAATATACCGGCTTGGTTGCCAATGATGCGGCCTGGTATCAGAAATATGTGGTGCAAAATGCCTCAAGCTGGGTTTATAGCGGCACTGGCTTGGTTAATGGCAGCCAAGTGAATGGCTTGGTCGGCTACGAAATTGATCGGCGTTTTCCGATCACGGCCTTTGCCCAACCCATTAGCCTGAGCTACACTACCTTGGCAAACTCGCCGTTTGTTAATTCGGCAACGGCAAATGGAACCTTGACCAACAGCCTGCCGGGGGATGTGCAACAGTCGTCGATTTATCAGGCTCCGAGTGGGGCTTGGGTATTTGCGGCTGGCTCGCTCAATTGGCCTTTGGGCTTGGCCCGCCCGGGTTATGAAAATGCCGGTATTCAGCAAATGTTTCGCAATTTGCTGGTGCAATTCATTAAACCGACGTTGCTGAATGGCAATTTTGAAGATGCAAGCAATTTAAGTGGTTGGTTAGGGGCTGGCAATACCAATGTCAGCATTACTAATGATGCCCACAGCGGCACAAAAGCGGCACGTATCGGCGTGGCCTCAGATGGCATTGCACAATATGTGGCGGTTAGCCCCGGGCAAAACCTTACGTTACGGGCGTGGGGCAAATCGACCACTGGCGGGAATCATGGCACACTGGGTCTGTCGTTTTATGATGCGACTAAAAGCACCAAAATTGGCGCTCAATTAACGCTCAACGTGACCACCCCGACCTACACCGAATATGTATTAAATGGCACTGTGCCAGCCGGGGCAGCTTATGCAGTGGTATGGGTGTGGAAAGAAGGCGGGCCGGGTTATATTTTCTTAGATGATGTCAGTTTGAGTGTGCCGGTTACGCTAAACCCAACCCCAACGGCAACAGCAACCAATACGCCGACAGCCACATTCACCCCAACCGCCACCCCCACCAAAACACCCACACCTGTGCCCGGTGTCACCAACACCCCAACCGCAACAGCAACCAAAACACCAACGCCAACCAATACCCCATTGCCCACCGCCACCCCAACCAAAACAGCCACCCCAACTGCAACGGCAACAATTGTGCCGGGTGCGACCAATACCTTTACCCCAACCCCGACCAAAACATCGACCCCCACCCGCACGCCAACGGCTACCGCAACGGCGACGGCTACCGCCACCCCATCGCCACTCATATGCGCCAGCAACCTCATCACCAGCAACTCTGGCTTTGAGGCTGTACCCGATTTGCTCGATTGGCAAAATGCGGGCAATGCCGCCATCACCGCCGATGCGGTGCAAGGGAGCAAAGCCGTGCGTATTGGGACTACATCAGGTGGCATCGGGCGTTATATTCCAGTGTCGGCGGGGCAACCTTACACGCTTAAATTGTGGGGCAAATCGAGCGCAGCCCCCTTCGATGGGTCAATTGGCATCTCGTTTTTTGATAGCACCCAAAATAATGTGTTGGGCAATACCGCCAGCACCAACGTATCTAGCTCGTTTTACAGCTTATATAGCGTTAGCTCAACCGCCCCAGCGAATGCTGCCTATGTAGTAGTATGGGGTTGGAAAGACGGCATCAGTGGTTATCTATATTTAGATGATCTATGTTTGACATCGCCATAAATCTGGTCAAAAGTGCCTTTCTGGAGCGCCGTCAAGGTGACGACGCTCTCTTAGCAACTTAGATTTTATTAGTATTCTACTTAGAATCTTGTTCGAGTGCAACTTTCGCCTCAAGATCATAATTAAAAGTGTCTTTATAGTAATCCTGTTAGATGGATATAACTATGCACAAGACACGATTTTTGATTATTTTCAGCTTGGTTTGCGCTACATTGTTT